>PAYS01000017.1 GCA_002715265.1 Candidatus Pelagibacterales bacterium | reverse complement strand
ATTATCTAAATGAACAGAGTATAGCTTTAGTTTTGCTATATAATGAATATTGTAAATAAGGAAATAAAATGAATAAAATAATCCTCATCAGTCTCGTTATGTTCTTTGCCATCTGCTCAAAATCTTGGGCTGAAGAGTTAAAGTGGGAATGTGCAGATAACCAGTATATAAGGCTTTAAACGTCTTCCTCGTGTTCTCTTAATCTTGGCATTAATTCAACTAAGTTACAAGGTCGATTTCTAAAATCTAATTGATATAATAAAATTTCATCCCATGCATCTTTACATGCTCCTACAGAGCCAGGAAGTGAAAATAAATAAGTACCTTTAGCTACACCTCCTAAAGCTCTTGACTGAATTGTTGAAGTAGATATTTTTTTATAACTAATCCATCTGAATAACTCTCCAAAGCCAGGAATTTCTTTTTCAAGAATATCCTTAAAAACCTCTGGTGTTAAATCTCTTCCAGTAATTCCAGTTCCCCCAGTAGTAATTACTACATCAATTTCTTCATTTTCTATAAGGCTTTTTAGGAGAGATTTAATTTCATTTATATTGTCTTTAACAAGATTCCTGCCATAACAATTATGTCCAGCAAGTTTTATTTTTTTTTCTAAAGTATCTCCTGATTTATCATTTTCAAGAGTTCTTGTATCTGAAATAGTTACCAAAGAAATATTCACAGATTTAAACGGCCTACTATCATCTATACCAACCATGAGTATTACTCCTTAAAATTCAAATTTTTATATTTAGGCCAATCATCCTGAACTATCTGATTTCTACTAAATTTTTCTTGACCCAAATAATCTCTATATATCCATAAATTTTTTAGCACTTCTTTAACAAACCACCTTGTTTCATAACTAGGAATACTCTCTATATACAGTAATGGATCTTTATATTGCCCAATATTTTTATTCCATTGTTCATACCTAGACGGACCAGCATTCCATGATATTAATATTGCAATTAATGAGTCAGAAATATTTTCTGTTGCCAATAATCTTTCTAATAATTTTTGTCCTGTAAGAATATTATACTGTAAATCATATAATTTCCATCTATTTGCACCTCTTATAGTACGATCTTTCATTACCATTCTCGCCGTACTAGGCATTAATTGCATTAAACCTCTTGCTCCTCTATTACTCTTTGCTTTCAAATAAAAGCTAGATTCTTTTCTTATTAATGCCCATAAAAGTGCTTCATCAATAATTAAATCATTACTACTTAACCAATTTGGTTTTGGATATAGAGCTACATAACTCTTTTTACCTCTCTGCTCTAATTTATCCCCTATCCTAATTTGAACAGCCGGCAAACTTAAGAAATTAGTTAACTCAAGCATTTCCTCTAATTTATTTTCTTTAAATTTACTGTATAAGTATCTTATTTCTTGGTCAGCTTCACCATATCTGCCTACTACTGACAAAGCTATTGCACGTTTCAAATGAATATTTTTAAATATATCCATTTTAAAAATTTCTCCAGGATTATTTAATTTCCAATTTATAGGATCCTTTAAACCTAATATTTCAATAGCTAGTTGCCCATAAAAAGTATCACTTTGTTTTGACGCTATTAATAAATACTTATCTATTTCTTCTAAATTATTATTTTCTTTATTAATTTTAGCTACCCAAAATGCTCCGGCAGATTTTAACCAATGACTAACTTTCAAATCCGTTAATTTATAAAAATTTTTGAGGGCAATATCCTTATTATTTAACCTATAGGCAGCTAAACCTGCGCGCCAATATAATATAGGGTTTACATTTCCGGATCTGCTAGCTGAATTAATTGCTAACTTAAATGATGATTTGTCTTTACCAACAGAAAAATAACCTGCTGATATAATACCTCTAAGATCATCATAAATTACTTGCGGCAAGTCTTCAGTATTATTTAAAAACCTAAGAGCTGCAGTGGGCCTGCCTCTCTTAACTAAATTTCTAATTTTTGCATAATACTTATAATATTTTTTAGCAATATTAAAATCTTTGAAAGGAATAACATTATTTTTATCCATTCCATAACCAGATAGTCTCTCTAATATTTTTGGTTTAAATAATGGTTTTGATCCTTCTGGTTTTCTTCTTTCAGCTAATTTCCATATTCTTATCGCCATCGGATGATCACTATACTCTTCCAACCAATCTTTAAGCTCAATATAGGGTGATCTATATTTAGTTGGATGCATGAGTTTTTGATATTTTACATGTCCTAACAAAATATCATTATCTAACGTTTCAATAATATTTTTAGCCTTTTTCCATTTTCCTTCTTTTTGCAAATCAAATATATTTTTATATTTTTTTATATCTTGATCTGACATTATAATATTTAAATTATTCTTTTTATTCAAAGCAACAAGTTGGTGGTAAAAATAATTCTCTTGAATTTTTAATTCCTGTGCATTAAGCCCATAACTTACAAAAATAAAAATTAAAAAATAAAATATTTTAAAAATAAATAACAATAAACTTCCTACCTAATTAGAAAACATAAATACTATATAAAAATATAAAAATATATGATTAAAAAGTATATTTTTGTCTAATCTCTTTAAGGTCTATCCAGGATTCTTTTTTATTTTCAGGTTTAACTATAAGTTGTCTTGGATGAAACATTGAAATAGCCAAAAAGCTAGTATTTATGAACCTAGATTTTAGATTGAACCACTTTCCTCTACTAGCAAATATACCATTATCTTCTCCTGTCATAGTTTTGGTTACTTCTGCTCCAAACATAATTATAATCTTTGGAGAAACTAGTTGAATTTGTTTATGAATAAATGCAAGAAATAGGTCGTTATATTCATTTTTTATAGAGTCAATATAATTTAAATTAGAAAAATAAGTATTATTTCTATCAAATTTTATTGCCTTAAGCATAGCATCTAATAATTTTCCAACCTCCCCTTGAAAAGGTTTACCAACTTTTAGATCAATATTTGAAGGCCTATCTCCTATAACCATCAGATCAGAAGAAATATTACCATCATAAAAATTATACTCAGGATAGTCTTTTAAAAAAGCCAAAGTAATATATTTAGAAAAGAAATTTTCTAAATCTTTAAAATCATTCACTAATGAAATTATTTCTTCACTGTTGAATGATGCTTCTTCTCTTCTCTCCAACTTAGTATCATTTTTAACAAAATTATGCTTTTTAGGTTCTTGCAACAAAGACTGTTCTTCACCCATATCAGACAACCATTTTAAAATAGTCGTATAATCGTGATTACTAGATGATTTCCTCAAAACAGTAACTTCAGTTAAATTGATCCGTAAGGAATAGGACGACCATCCTTATCTTTAATAAGCTTTCCTGACTCATCTTGCGCGGCAATATAATTTCCATGCCCTAGCCAGGTTCCTATATATTTTACTGGTTTCGCTACTTTACCATTAAATGTCTTATCTTTTTGTTTTGCACCCCTAGCCGCAGGGTTATTTTTTGTAATAGCCATTGTTTCCTCTATTTTTTATATATTATAAATAATATAATAAATTATTTTTATTAAACTTCAAAAAATGTACTATAATAGTATAAAGAAATCTAAATTACGATTGCATTAGTATAATATATTATTCTAAAATTCAATAAGGAAATTGCCGTGTTACCTTTTTTATTTAAATTTTTAAAGACAATTCTAATATTATTGTATTTATTTGTACC
Source organism: Candidatus Pelagibacterales bacterium (assembly GCA_002715265.1). Lineage (GTDB taxonomy): Bacteria > Pseudomonadota > Alphaproteobacteria > TMED109 > TMED109. The sequence continues at coordinate 128,369 of PAYS01000017.1, read as the reverse complement.
CCTACAAACTTTAGCCAGAGACTGGATACCTAACCACGTTGGAGCTTTTTTGAGTAGCAAAATTGCTAGAACCATTCCTGACATAGAATCATCAGCTTATTATGCTAAATATGCTTATAATCGTAATACTAAATCAAATGGTTTAGCTTTAATAGCTTTAGAAGCATTAATAGCTAATGGTCAATTAGATGAAGCAATATCAATTAGTTCTAAAGTAGCTAAAAATATGCCTGAAGTTTCAATTGCACAATATGCAGAAGCAATAAAACAAATTAGTAATAACAACTATGACAATGTATTAGATATTTTTAAAAATATAACACCAAGTGGTATAGACACCTACATACTTCCTATTTTACAAGCTTGGGCAGCAGCTGAAAATGATATTAACCCGGAAGGATTAGAAATTATAGCCCAAGAAGCTGAAAGGGGCGTTTTAGCTCCTATATATGGCTATCATTTAGCCCTAATAAACGAATATATGGGTAATTCAGAAGCTGCATTATTAAACTATGAAAATGTAGTTAAAAGGTCTAATTCTGCTAATGCTAATGTATTTATAAAAGCGGCATTATTTTTTGAAAGCATTGGTAAAAATAATTTAAGAGATGAAACCCTTGATAAGTTGGAAAGATTAGATCCTTATAGCAATGAATTAATAGCTTTCAGAAATGAAAAGTCTTTAAAAACTGGAAATATAATTACTTCATCAAAAGATGGAATAGCTGAAATATTGTTAAATAGTGCAGAATTATTACACAATGAAGGTTTATATGTTCAAGCCTTAACATATGCTCAAATGTCTAAATACCTAAATTCTAATTCAGATGAAGCAAATTATTTGTTAGGAAGGATATTTGAATCCATAGATAATAATAATAGAGCTTTGAACTATTTTAAAAATGTATCAAATAACTCTTACTTATCATATGATGCAGATATTGCCATCTCAGAAATAATTTACAGTAATCAAGGTTTAATTCCCGCCATTAATTATTTAGAAGATTTACAAAATAGTAATATTAATAATATAAACTTTTCGAGAAAAATAGCTGAATTACATTATCAGGACGAAGATTTTGGTAAATCTGCATTTATATATGAAAACATTATTAATAGTTTTGAAAAAATAGAATATAAACACTGGCCCTTACTTTACTCTTTAGCTATTTCTTTAGAAAGAAGTGATAATTGGGATAAAGCGGAAAAATATTTTCTTTACGCACTAGAGTTTGTACCTAACAATCCTCAAGTTTTGAATTATCTCGGTTATTCTTGGATTGACAAAGGTATAAATATAGATTCGGCCATGTCCATGATTAAAAAAGCAGTGCAACAAAGACCTGAAGATGGATATATTGTAGATAGCCTAGGATGGGCATACTATCAAATTGGTGATTATGAAAATGCCGTAATAAATTTAGAAAGGGCATCAGAATTACTTAGTGACTCTATTATAATAGATCATTTAGGCGATGCACTATTTTATTCAAATAGAAAAATAGAAGCTGTATTTCAGTGGAAAAGAGCACTAAAGTTTAACCCTACTGAGGAATTAAAGCAGATATTAGAAGACAAAATTAATAAAAAAATTATTCCTAAAAAAGGAGTGAATGACGGTTCTAAACCTATTTAATTCTATGACAACCTTTAAAGAAAAAGCTTTTGCAAAAATTAACTTATCCTTAAAGATTTTAAATAAAAGAACGGATGGTTATCATAATATAGAATCACATGTAATTTTTATAAATATATATGACACAATTAGCTTAAAAGTTCTGAATTCTAGAAAAAAAAATATATATATTGAAAGTACAGGACCCTTTTCTAAAAAAATAAAAAATTTAGGTAAAGATAACCTCTGTTATAAAGCTGCTTTATTATTTATAAAAAAATATAATATTGAAAATGATATAGTAATAAAAATAAAAAAAAATTTACCCATTGCCTCTGGAATAGGCGGAGGGTCATCAGATGCAGCTGCTACTTTAAAAGTGTTGGCAAAAATATACAATATTAAATTGAGCAAACTTATAAATAATTATTCTTATGAAATATCAAGAGAACTAGGAGCAGATGTTCCTGCCTGTTTACATTCAAAAAAAATTACCATGAAAAATATTGGAGAAATAATTAAAAACATATCATATAATACAAAAACTGTTGTTTGTTCCTATAAATGGATTGTTTTAGTTACTCCAAATAAAGAAATTTCTACTAAAAACATCTTTGATAATTTTAACCGTAAAACAATCAACAATAATAACAATCCAAAACATTTTAATCATTTATTTAAAAATGACCTAAAATTTTATGCCGAAAAAATTGAGCCTTCTGTTACAGATGCTCAAAAACTTCTCTCCAGGCAAGAAGGAATAATTTTTTACAGTATGTCAGGAAGCGGACCAACGTGTTTTGGTATTTTTGATACTCAAAACAATGCTATTAATGCGAAAAATAAAATTAAATTTTTGAAGCCTAAATGGTGGACAAACTGGTCGTCTATTTTATAAATTTTTTAAAATTATTATTGTCTAGTTCTATATTATTATTACTGCTACATTGTAAAACAGTATTCATAAGCAAACATGCAATAGTCATAGGCCCAACTCCTCCTGGAACAGGAGTAATTGCTGAAGCAATATTTTTTATTTTATCAAATTCTACATCACCAACTAGCTTATTTTTTCCATTTTCTTTTATCCTGTTAATACCTACATCTATTACAATTGCTCCAGGTTTTATCCAACTTTCTTTTACATAATTTGCAATTCCTAATGCAGCCACAACAATATCTGACTCTTTGACTATTTCTTTAATATTTTTTGTATAAGAATGAACAACGGTTACTGTGCAATTTTCTTTTAACAATAGTTGAGACATTGGTTTTCCAACAATATTACTTCTCCCAATAATTACAGCTCTTAGTCCATGTAAAGATACTTTCAAACTGCGAAGCATAATTAAGCAACCTAGAGGAGTACAAGGTATTACAGCCTTTCTATTTAAATATAAGTTTCCGGCATTTATTGTATGAAAGCCATCAACATCTTTATTTGGTTTAATTGTATCTAAAATTATGTCTGTATTTATATGTTTAGGAAGAGGTAATTGAACCAATATACCATCTACTTCATGATTATCATTAAGTTCATGAATTAATTTTATCAATTCTTTTTCTGTAATATTTTCTTCTAAATTATACTGAAATGATTTAATTCCTAATTCTTTAGCTAATCGTGATTTATTAGCCACATAGACACTACTGGCAGAATCTCTCCCAACTAATATTGTAGCTAAACCCGGGTAAACACTTTGTTTGTTTAAATATGTCACAGCTTTAGCAACACATGTTCTAAGCTCTGCTGCAATCTCTTTACCATTTAAAATTCTTGCGTTCATATAAGAAGTTTTATCACTTAATTTTATTCAGTCAATTTATTGAATAATAAATAGTTAATTTTTTATACAGTTATACTTGCGAAAAACTTAATCTAACGTTACATATTCTTTAATATATTTTAGCAATTGGGGCGTGGCCAAGCGGTAAGGCACCGGTTTTTGGTATCGGTATCCCTGGTTCGAATCCAGGCGCCCCAGCCAAAAAATTAATAAATATATTTATTATTATTTATTGATATATTACTATGTTTAAAATTGTAATTACATATGTGTAAAGAGAAATAATTTGGACGGAAACCCTTCTACAAAAAACTCTCAAATAAAAATGGACAAATGGTCTACCACCGTTAGATTTGCAGGTGACTCTGGAGATGGAATGCAACTTACTGGAGGCAGATTAACCTTTGAGGCTGCAATTTCAGGGATGGGATTAGCTACATTCCCAGATTACCCAGCTGAGATTAGAGCTCCTGCAGGAACAACTTTTGGAGTTTCTTCTTTTCAAGTTAGATTTGGAGAAGGACTTATTGCAAGTTCTGGAGATCACGCAGATATTTTAGTTGCAATGAATCCTGCAGCACTAAAAATGAATATTAAAGAAGTTATTCCAGGTGGATTAATTATTATTGATAATGGTAGTTTTAATGATAGAGGCATAAGAAAAGCAGGTTATTCTAATAACCCTATAGAAGATAATTCTTTATCTGGCATGCAATTAATATCTGCAGATATATCTAATTTAACAATAGAAGCTGTTAAAGATTTTGGTTTAGGACAAAAAGATGGAATAAGATGTAGAAATATGTGGACCTTAGGGTTAATTTTATGGCTATTCTCAAAAAATACCAAACAAACAGAAGATTGGCTTATAAAAAAATTTGGAAAAGATAATATTCTTACTAAAGCAAATATTGCTGCTTTGAAAGCAGGAAGTGCCTACGCAGAAAATACTGAAATATCAAATGATATCTTAAGAAAAGAAGTTCCACAGGCTAAACCATTACCAGGAAAATGGAGGGCTATAACAGGAGCAGAAGCGATTGCATTTGGTCTAGCTACTGGAGCAAATCATGCTAACCTCAAAATGACTTTATGCTCTTACCCTATAACTCCTGCGTCACCAATAATGCATTACTTAGCAAATTATGAAATAGAAAATATAGGAATTTATCAAGCTGAAGATGAAATAGCTGCTTGCTGCGCCGCAATTGGTGTTTCATATGCAGGCGGTTTAGGTGTTACATCAAGTTCTGGACCTGGAATATCCCTAAAAACTGAAGCTATAGGCCTAGCTATATCAGTAGAGCTACCGCTAATTATTGTTAATAGTCAAAGGGCTGGACCTTCAACAGGACTTCCCACACGTGCAGAACAATCAGATTTGATGCAAGCAATTTATGGACGTCATGGGGAAGCCCCATTAGTAGTTTTGGCCCCTAAAAGTCCAGCAGATTGTTTCAATATATCACACAAAGCTATAAAAATTGCTATAAAGTATATGACGCCTGTAATGATTCTATCTGATGCCTACTTAACTAACGCTTCCGAACCTTGGCTAATACCTGATATTGAAAAAATTGAAAAATTTCCTGCAAAGTTTGCAAATTTTATAGAAAATTATCAACCTTTTGAGAGAGATCCAAAAACGCTAGCAAGAAAATGGGTGAAACCAGGCACTAAAGGAATGGAACATAGAATTGGTGGACTTGAAAAAGACTCTATATCTGGAAATATTAGTTATGATCCAGATAATCATGCGAAAATGACTAATTTAAGGAATCAAAAAATTCAAAATATAGAAAAAGAATTTTCAGATATTCCGATAAATGGATTAGATAATGGCGATATTTTACTAATTGGCTGGGGATCAACGAACGGTCCTATCTCCGAGGTTAAAGAATTACTTAAGAACGAAAATATCAAAATAAGCCATATACAATTGAATTGTTTATGGCCGCTAAGTTCAAAATTAAAAGAAATTATTACAAAGTTTAAATCTACTATAGTTATAGAGATGAATGATGGACAACTCTATAACCTTTTACGAACAGAAATTGCTCCAAAAGCTAATTCTATTACTCAAGTTTCTGGCAAACCATTCAGGGTATCTTATTTAAAAGAAAAAATCTTGAATATTTTAAAAGATGGGATTTAAAAATGGGAATTAATGAAAAACCTGCTCAATTAAAGCCAAATGACTATGCATCAGACCAAGAAGTGCGATGGTGTCCTGGCTGTGGCGATTATGCAATTTTAAATGCTGTAAAAAGAACGTTAGCAGACCATCAAGCTGATAAAGCTAATACCGTATTTGTATCGGGAATTGGTTGTTCCTCTAGATTGCCATACTACATGTCTACCTATGGTTTTCATACTATTCACGGTAGAGCTCCTGCTTTTGCTACTGGTATTAAAATAACAAATCCTGAATTAGACGTTTGGGTAATTACAGGAGATGGAGATTCTTTATCAATTGGAGGAAATCATTTTATTCATTTATTTAGAAGAAACCTTAACTGCCAAATTCTTTTATTTAATAATGAAATTTATGGATTAACAAAAGGACAAGCCTCTCCTGCATCTAGAACAGGTACAATATCTCCATCAACACCAAAAGGTTCTTTAGAATCTCCCCTATCAGCGTGTGAATTAGCATTAAGCTCAGGAGCTACTTTTGTAGCTAGAGGTGTTGATACAGCTATTAAACAGCTTGTTCCAACTTTGAGCAAAGCTAAAGAACATAGCGGAACTGCATTAGTAGAAATTTTTCAAAATTGTATTGTTTATAATGATAATGTTTTTAATTCTTTTACTGAAAAATCTGCTGCAATTGAACGCCAAATACATCTTGAAAATGGTAAACCAATGTTATTTGGCGAAGACAATACAAAAGGATTATCTTTAAGTGCAGATCATTCTAAATTAGAGGTTATTGACCTAAAAATTAATAAAAAAGAAGAAAGTAAAATTTTAATTCATGATGAAAGTAACAAAATTATAGCTTATTTACTATCTCAGATGAATCAAAGTACTATGCCAATAGCTCTAGGAGTATTATATAGTACAGAAAAACCTACTCTTGACTCATATTATACACATAGGATAGAAGAACATAAAAATAAAATAAGTAATATTATGGAAAAAGGTCAAACTTGGACTATATAAATTTTTAATTACTAGTTATATAGGAATATTGAATAATGAAATTAATGACCTCAACCTTCTCTATTATTTTTGCCTTACTTTTTATTACTAATACAGGATATGCAAAAGATACTATTACAGCAGAAGACATCATTTTAATATTTAAGCGTTCTATGATGCATTGGAATGTTAATTATGACAAATTAGAAAAAAATAGATCTGGGGCAGCATGTATACCATGGGAAATTATTGACAAAAATTTTGTAGAAGAAAAAATTTTTACTGCTCTAGGTTATGGATTTAACTTGTATGACTTAAAAATTGCTAAAAAAGCAGCCTTAGAAGGTTGTGAAAGGATGAGAAGAGCAAGTAAAATTGAAAAAACATGTAAATGTGAAATGTTAATTTATAACGAAGAGGTATTAATAAAATTTAAAAATGAGTAATAATCTTAAAGAAAAGATTCATAGACTTTTAGATCTTAGTAAAAATTTAGGCTGTCAAGACGTTTCAGTAATAGGTAGAGAAAGCACCTCTTTAAATGTCACCGCGCGACTTGGCAATCTTGAAAATGTTGAAAGAAATGAATCAAAAAGTATTGGTTTACGTTTAATACATGAAAAAAAACAAGTTACTGTATCTTCTACAGACCTTTCAGAAGAGGCTCTTGATAAATTAGCCCATAATGCTTTAGCAATGGTAAAATTTGTTCCTGAAGATCCTTATTGTGGCTTACCTGAAAAATCTGAATTATACAATGGCAATACTAACTTAGATTTAGTTGATAATTATGTTCCTAATAATCAAGATTTGCTTAATAAAGCGTTAGCAACAGAAGAAAGTGCTTTAAATATTGCAGGTATTACTAATTCTGAAGGAAGCTCTTACTCCTATTCTAAGAGTAAATTTTATTTAAACAGTTCTAACGGGTTTGATAATTATTTTACAAGAACAAATTATTCTGCAGGAATATCTGTTATTGCTGGAGAAGGTACTAAGATGGAAAGAGATTATGAATACCAAAGTAAGATTCATATTAAAGACCTTGATAGTCCTGAAGAAATTGGAAAAATTGCCGGTGAAAGAGCTATTTCAAGATTAAATCCCAAAAAAGTAAAGAGTGATAGTGTGCCAGTAATATTTGACCCAAAAGTATCTGGAAGCTTACTTTCTTTATTAATAGGAGGAATATCGGGAAAAGCAGTTGCTAGAGGAACTTCTTTTTTAAAGGATAAAATACAAAATAATATTTTTAATAAAAATATAAATATTATTGATGATCCTCTTATACCTAGAGGGCCTAGGTCTAGAATATTTGATAGCGAAGGCGTTAAAACAAGTAAAATTAATATTGTAGAAAAAGGTAAATTATTATCTTGGATACTTGATAGTAATACTGCAAGACAGTTGAAAATGAAAAGTACAGGCCATGCAGCTGGGTCTCCTCCTATTCCTTCAGCATCTAACATTTATATTGAGCCAGGAACAATAAAAAATAATGATTTATTAAAATCTATAAAAAATGGTTTTTATATTACTGAAATGATGGGAATGTCTTTTAATGAGGTTACAGGAGATTATAGTAGAGGAGCTACTGGTTTTTGGATAAAAGATGGAGAAAAAGTATACCCTGTAAGTGAGGTTACCGTTGCAGGCAATATTTTAGACATGTACAAAAGTATTACCCCTGCTTCAGATTTAAAGTTTATGACCGGAATTGATGCTCCAACTCTAATGATTGATAATATGACGGTTGCAGGTCTATAATAATAATTATTATTAATTTATGAAAGATACTTAATTGTTTGGACTTCTTCTGGCTAAATTTTACTATATTATATGGATTTTCATCACTCCTTTTCTTCCATTTATATATTTTTACAGACTAATTCTTAAAAAAGAAGAACTTAATAAAATAAAAGAAAAATTTGGTTTTAATAGCAATAAATATAAAAACAGCAATTTGATATGGATAAATGCGGCAAGTTTAGGCGAAGCTAGATCTGCGATTCCTTTAATAAAAGAATTGTTAACATATAATGTTAAAATTTTATTTACTACAGTAACAGTCACTAGCGCAAAACATGTGAGATCAATTTTAAAGGATATTAATAGCGATAATATCTGCCACCAATATGCCCCTATAGACCATCCTATTGTAATAAATATTTTTTTAAATAATTGGAAGCCTAAATCTATTATTTTTATTGAATCAGAAATATGGCCAAATATAATAATTAATAGTCATTACAGAAAGATACCCTTAATCCTTATACAAGGACGAATGTCTCTAAATACATATAAAAAATGGATAGTTTTAAAAAGCTTTGCAAAATATATTTTTAAAAAATTTAATTTAATAATAGCGCAAGATAATAAAAACTATATGAGATATAAAAATATTGGGGCAGTAAATATAGCTAAAGAAATAAATTTAAAAAATTCTGTAAATGCCCCCAAAATGTCTTATTCAAAAAAATCTAGCTTAACCAAAAATATTAATAAAAAATTTATAATAGTATTTGCAAGTATTCATGACAATATTGAGGAAGAAGCAGCAATTTTATCTCATAAAAAGCTAAAAAAAATAAAACATAACTTACTAACTATAATAGTACCTCGTTATCCTCAAAAAATAAGCAATATTTTGAAACTAGGAGTCAAAAATAATTTAAATATTAATTTAAGAAGTTCTAAAAAACCTTCTAAAACTATAACAGATATTTATGTTGCTGATACCATAGGAGAGTTAGGAACTTTTTACGAAATTGCAGATATATGCTTTATAGGCGGAAGTCTAGCTCAAAAAGGAGGGCATAATTTAATCGAACCAGCTTTTGAAAAATGTGCAATCATATTTGGACCAGATGTAAGTAATCACATAAGTACTGCTGAAATTTTATTAAATAATAAAGCAGCAATTCAAATAAAAAATACTAATGAATTAATAGCAGAATTAACTTCTTTATGTAAAAATAACAATGAAGTGAATAAATTAAAAAATAAGGCATTTAAACTAGTAAAAGATATGCCAAGCCCAGTTAAGGAAATATTAGATATTCTTAAGCCTATATTAAAACTATAATGGAAAATAAAATATGAAAACCCCAAAATTTTGGTATTCCAAAAATAGTATAATCTCAATATTATTAAGGCCTATTTCATTTTTGTGGGTTTTAGGAAGTGTATTAAGAAAGAAAAAATCCTATAACTTTAATAATATTAAAATAATAAAAGTAGGAAACGTGGTTGCCGGAGGATCTGGAAAAACCCCAACAGTTATTTCTATTGTAAAGAAATTAGCTAATTCAAAATATCAAGTTCATATTATATCTAGAGGCTACAAAGGTTCTATAAAAAAAAGTACTCTGGTAAATACTGATATACATTCTTATAAAGAGGTAGGAGATGAATCTATAATTTTGTCTAAGATAGCTCCTACATGGATAGGAAATAATAGAATAGAAAGTATAAAAAATGCACAAAAAATGGGAGCAAAAATTGTAGTTTTAGATGATGGAATTCAGGATGCTTCTATCAAAGGAGATTTAAATCTATTAGTATTTAATGGTCTACAAGGTTTGGGAAACGGTAAAATTATTCCCGCAGGTCCTCTAAGAGAAAAACTTAGTGATAGTATAAAAAAATGTCATCTAAGTATTATTATAGATGAAGATATAAATAATATAGCAAATAAGTTAAATAACTTACTTCCTATAATTAAAGCTAAAATAAATATTGAAAGTGAATATCTAAATAATTTTAAAAATAAAAATGTAGTTGCTTTTTGTGGCCTAGGTTTTCCTGAAAAGTTTTTTAAAACGATAAAAGAAATTGGATGCAACATAAGATATAAAAAGTCTTTCCCAGATCACTATCAATATAAAGAAAAAGATCTTAAAGAGCTTATTGATATTGCAATAAAATATAACTCTTTACTAATAACCACTGAAAAAGACCATATAAAAATACTAAAAAAATATAGAAATAGAATTTATTATTTTCCTATTACAGTAGATTTTATTAATGATAAAATTATTAATGATAAACTTTATTCATTAACCATAAATAAATAAGATAAAATATGAAAAAAATATTATTAATTATTAGTTATTTAATTGAAGCAATACTTCTATTGTTTTGGATAATATTATGTAAAATCATAGGTATTAAACTATCTTCTTTTGTGGGAGGAAAAATAGTTCAATTTATAGGACCACTTACTAAACTAGATAATATTGCTAATAGTAATTTAACAAAAGTGTTTCCAAATTTAAGTAATAAAAAAATTTCTATTATCAAAAATAACATGTGGAATAATATTGGAAGGAACACAGGTGAATTAATATTTGCTAGTAAACTTAATCCTTATTTAGATAAAAAAAAATTCTCAATAATTGGAAAAAAATACTTAGAGGATCTTAAAAAAAATAAATCTGGTGCAATACTTTTTAGTGCTCATATAGGAAATTGGGAAATATGTCCACTTATAATTACAAGACGAGGAGAAAGGGTAACTTCAATTTATAGACACGCAAATAATCCAATAACAGAAAAAATTATTCAAAGACTGAGGAAAGGAATATGCCTATATGCTCCCAAGGGTCCTAAAGGAGCAAATACTCTTTTTAAAGTATTGAGACAAAAAAAATATGCGGCAATTCTAGCAGATCAAAAGTTAAATGAAGGAGAATCTATTAAATTTCTAGGACATCCTGCAAAAACAGCAACTGCTATTGCTGAACTTTCTATAAGATTATCAGTTCCTATTATACCAGTGCATGTAGAAAGAATAAAAGGAGTGAAATTTAAATATATAGTTGAAAAACCAATTAAGGTTGATAGTAAAGAAATGAATCATGATGATAAAGTTAAAATGATACTATTAAAGATAAACAATAAAATAGAAAAATGGATTTTAAAAAACCCGGAACAATGGCTTTGGATACATAATAGATGGGAAAAATAATTAATCAAACAATTTTATTAAATATTCAGGATCAAGTCTTTTACCCATCCACTCTACTCCCCAATGCAAATGAGCCCCAGTAACTCTTCCAGTAGCTCCAACTTTACCTATAATATCTCCTTTACGTACATTTTGATTCTTCTCAACTAGGATTTTACTTAAATGCAAATAAGAAGTACTTAAACCTTGCCCATGAGCAATAATTATTGTTCCACCAGAATAAAATAAATCATTATCTGTAAATATAATTACACCATCCATAGGTGCCTTAATATTATGTCCGGTAGGCAATGCTATATCTAAACCATAATGGGGACTTTTGGGAACACCATTTAAAATTCGCTGACTACCATAAACGCCTGTTATTGGTCCTTTAACTGGCATGACAAAACCATTTAAATAATAAGGAGTTTTCAATGAATTTGCTTCATTACGAGATTTTTTGACTCTAATCTTTTCATTGTATATTCTATCCAATAGTTCTTGAGGGGGTTCAACCTTTTCTTTTTCAAGACCATCTATTTTTTGTATTTTATATGACCTATTTTTGATATTTAACGTAATTTCCTCTGTTTGATTTGTTGGAGAAACTATTTCTAATTTTTGAATATTTTTTGGTTTTCTTTCAAAACCTATTAATCCATATCCATTATCAGATATTGGAACTATATTATCATCAAGTTTTACAATTGAATTAGGAAGTGTTTTTATTATTAATATACCTCCAGCAATTATTTCACCCTTTATTAATGTTTCTGCTCTAATAGTAAAAGAAAAAAGCAAAAATATAAAAATGTATATAAAATAGTTAATTTTCATTATTTTTATCTATATCTGCGCTAACTAATCCATCAAAAAACTTAATATTTATCTTAGTAATTTTACTTATATCTTTAGCCCTTTTAATGGTATTATTTTTTTCATCTTTAATTAAAGCAAACCCTCTCTCCAAAGTTCTATTATAACTTAATAAATTTAGAGCATTAGAAATTTTTATAAAATTAGAATTTTTTTGGGTTAATATTTTTCCATAAGAAGAAACTAATAATTTTATCAATGCACTTAATTTTATTTCTTGATTCAAACAATATTTTTTTGGAGAAAAAATATCTAATTTATTTTTTTCTATTCTATTTAAATAACTATCGATAAATACATTAATTTTACTTTTTAATTTTTCACTAAACATATCTAAAGTAATAATTTTTGTGTCAAAGAAAACATTGCTCTTAGGCAAAGAATATTTATTTAGATTTTCTGCACTAAAGTCTATTTTATTTTTAACACTATTAATTAGCCTTCTTGATAACGTATCAATCTCGTTAAATATTGTGATTTTTTCAGGTAATGCTATTTCTGCTGCTGCAGTGGGTGTAGGCGCTCTTTTGTCTGCTGCATAATCAGAAAGTGAATTGTCTACCTCATGGCCTACAGCAGATATTATTGGTATAGCAGAATTAAATATTGCCCTGACTACTATTTCTTCATTGAATGCCATTAAATCTTCAAAACTACCTCCGCCTCGTCCAACAATTAAAACATCAATTTTTTCTTTATTATTTTTAGAGTAGTAATTAATTTTATCTATAGCTTCTGCTATTTGTTTTGCAGATTCTGGTCCTTGAACTAAAACCGGAATCAATAGTATATTAACTGGAAAACGTTCTTTGACTCTTATAATTATGTCATGAAAAGCTGCTCCAGATTGAGAAGTAATAATACCTATGGTTTTTGGTAAATAAGGAAGAGGCTTTTTGTGTTTTTCATCAAATAAACCTTCTTCAGCTAATTTTCTTCTTCTATCTTCTATTAATTTTAATAATGCTCCTTCTCCTGCAAGTTCAATCGAACTTGCAATAAGGTTATATTTAGATTGAGGAGCATATGTAGAAACTTTTCCAATAACTACAACTTCCATACCTTCTTCTAAGTTTAAACTCATACTTTGCGAAACTCTAGACCATATAACTACTTGGATAATATTTAAATCATCTTTTAAAGAAAAATATGTATGACCAGAACGTGCGACAGTTAAACTAGATATTTCACCTCTAACATGAACAACGTCAAAGTTTACCTCTATTGTTTTTTTTAAGGCGCTACTTAATTCTGTAACGGTATATTCTTTAAAGTTTGTAGTATCTATATTTGTATAATCCATTTCACTTTCATTATTTTTTAGATTGTACATATTTATATATTTATTTAATTTATTATAAATAATATAATTTAGTTGTCTAAATATATAGGGATATAATATGAAAGTATTAGTTTTAGGAAATGGAGCAAGAGAACATGCACTTTGTTGGGCATTATCTAATTCTCCACTTGTAACAAAAATCCTCTGTGCTCCAGGTAATCCAGGTATCAGTGAAGAAGCAGAATGTATACCTATCAATATAAACAATAATGAAGAAATTCTGGAACTATCCAAAAACGAAAATGTAGATATAGTAATTCCAGGTCCTGAAATACCACTAGTTAATGGAATAGTAGACTTACTAAACCAAAATAATATAAAAACTTTTGGCCCCAGTAAAGCAGCTGCAAAATTAGAAGGGTCTAAAAATTTTACTAAGGAAGTATGTAAAGCTGGTAATATCCCTACAGCAAATTATAAACTATTTTCAAATCAGCAAGAGGCATTAAATTATATAAATAATATATCCTTACCCATTGTTATAAAAGCAGATGGATTAGCAGCAGGAAAAGGAGTGGTTATAGCTAACACCATAGAAGAAGCTTCCGAGGCGGTGAAAGACTCATTTTCAGGAAAATTTGGTGAAGCTGGTGATAGAATATTAATTGAAGAACACCTTAATGGTATTGAGGCAAGCTTTTTTGCATTATGTGATGGGTTAACCGCTATTCCACTTACGAACGCGCAAGACCACAAAAGAGTAGGAGATGGAGATACTGGGCCTAATACAGGAGGAATGGGTGCATTTTCTCCAACTCCACACCTCAATGAAGAAATGAATAAAACTATTATGTCTGATATTATTTATCCTACTCTTTATGAGATGAATAAAAGAAATACACCGTTCCAAGGTATATTATATGCAGGTTTAATGTTAACTAATGACGGGCCAAAACTTATCGAATATAATGTTAGATTTGGTGATCCTGAATGCCAGGTAATAATGACAAGAATTAAATCAAACTTATTTGAAGCTATCATTGCAGCAACTGACCATACTTTAGAAAATTTTAATTTAAGATTTTATGATGATGCTTCTATGACAGTAGTTATGGCTTCTGAAGGTTACCCAGGAAAATATAAAAAAAATACTATAATTAAAGGTATAGATAAAGTAAATAAAATACCTAACGTGAAAGTTTTTCATGCTGGAACTACTATAAATAAATCAGGTGATATTGTTTCAAATGGAGGCAGAGTCCTATCTATTACTGCAAAAGCAAAAGATATTAAAGCTGCCCGGAAAATAATATATGAAGCTATTAAAAATATAGAGTGGCAGGAAGGATTTTATAGAAAAGATATTGGAAAATAATAAAATCAATTATTTTTTTCTTAAAACTTTAAAAAATTCTTTTAATAAATTTTCAGAAATTTTTCTATTTAACCCTCTATGAATATTAGGTTTATGATGGCAAGTACCTTGTTCGAATACCTTGCTACCAAAATTTACTCCACCCCCCTTAGGATCGTCAGCTGCATAATATAAATTTCTAATTCGACATAGCGATATCGCATATGCGCACATCGTGCATGGTTCCAATGTAGTGAATAAATCTACTTTAGCATGTCTTATTGAAATACCTTTATTAATTAAAAACTCAGATGTTTCATTTAAAACTATTATTTCAGCATGCATCAAAGGATTATTTAAATTTTGCATTTTATTTCCAGATTTTGCTATCACTTCATTATTCATTACAGTAACAGCTCCAATCGGAACTTCTCCATTTAAGCCTGCTATTTTAGCTTCTTCTATAGCAATGTCCATAAAGAATTTTTGATTATTATTTTCCATCATTCTCCAAAATAGAATATATCTTATATAATATTAAATTAAATAATTGTAAGATAAAATGAAAAAACCATTAATAGGTCTCACCCTCGATTATGAAATAGAGAAAACTTACTCTAAATTTCCCTGGTATGCTATCAGAGAAAACTATTTTAATTCTATATCATACATGGGTGGAATAGGTATAGGAATACCTCATGATAATAATAATATTAAGTCATTAATTGACAAACTTGATGGTTTAATAATAACAGGTGGGAACTTTGATATTGATCCAAATATATTTGGAGTCTCTAAAATACATAAAAGTGTTAACTTAAAAAGAAATAGGACCAATTATGAACTTGCCATAACAAAATCTATGCTAAAAAAAAATAAACCTGTTCTAGGTATTTGTGGAGGAGAACAATTAATTAATGTTTTATATAAAGGAACTCTAATTCAGCATATACCTGATGAAATATCTTTTCCTCTAGAACATGAGCAAAAAAACCCAAGAAATGAAGCAGGCCATGAAGTAGAGATATATAAAAATACTAAATTATATTCCATCGTATCTTCAAAAAAACTAAAAGTGAATAGTGCACATCACCAATCAATCAAAAAAGCAGGAAAGGGATTAATTATAAATGCAATATCTAGTGATGGCGTAATAGAAGGAATAGAAGATCCAAAGAAAAATTTTTGTATTGGTGTACAATGGCATCCAGAATTTTTTATAAATAATGGTGATAAAAAATTAATAAAATATTTTATACAATCTTGTTAAATGAATACTATTAATAAAACTAGTTCTATGCGTATTGCAAAACGAATAGCTGCTTCTGGCTTATGTTCACGAAGAGAAGCAGAAAAATATGTTCTATCTGAAAAAGTAATGATAAATAATAAAATTGTTACTTCTTTAGCTATGCTAGTAAATAATAATGATAAAATTTTAGTTGATGGCCAAATTATAAATAATATTCCGAATTCTAAATTGTATGTATTTAACAAACCTAAAGGTTGTATAGTAAGTGAAAAAGATCCACAAAATAGAAAAACTATATATGATATAATTTCCAAAAACTATGGCAGGCTAATGTATATAGGAAGACTAGATTATAATTCTGAAGGATTATTATTATTAACAAATAACGGCCAACTAAAAAGATATTTTGAATTACCCAAAAATAATATTCAAAGATCTTATAAAGTAAAAGTACATGGAAATATTAAAAATATTGATAAAGAAAAATTAAAAAGAGGAATAGTTATAGATGGAATATCTTATGGCAAAATTGATTTAAAGATAATAGAAAAAAATGATAAAAATAGCTGGTTAGAAATTAAGATGAGAGAAGGTAAAAATAGAGAGATCCGAAATATTTGTAAATATTTTGGCTTAAAAGTTAATGATTTAATTAGAACGAGTTTTGGTCCTTATAATTTAGAAAATTTAAATAGAGAAGAAATTAAAGAAATAAGTATTAAACCTAATATTTTAAAAAGGGTTAATTTTGATTAAAATTATTGCAGGAAAACATAAAAACAAATCAATCTATACTCCAAAAAACTTAAATACTCGCCCAACTTCTGCGCGATTAAAAGAAACTATTTTTAGTATGCTCAAACATTCTAATAACATAAAATTAAATATAGAAAATATTAATGTACTAGACTTATTTGCAGGCAGTGGTGCATTTGGACTTGAATGTATATCTAGAGGATGCAATAGCTGTGTGTTTATAGATAATAATAATGAGGCTATTAATACAATTAATAAAAATATAAGAAAACTTAAAGAAGAAGAAAATTGTAAAGTTGTAAAAAATAATGCTGTAAAACCTTTAAAAAGCATTTCTAATATAAATTTATGTTTTATAGACCCTCCATATAAAATAAATAATTTAATAAAGGTTATAGATAATTGGGTGAGCAGTGGTTGTATTGATGAGGAAGCAATTTATATTTTAGAAAAAAATAGTTCCAATAATATACAACTTGCAAAAAGATTTGAATTATTAGATTCGAGAAAACAAGGAATAACAGAAATTATATTTTTTAAAAAACTTTAAGTTCTACCAAATAAATTTTCAATATCTTTTAAACTTAACTTTATAAATGTAGGCCTACCATGGTTACATTGACTTGAATTTGGTGTATTTTCCATTTCTCTTAATAACGCATTCATTTCAGAAGCTTTCAAATTTCTACCTGCCCTAATACTTGAATGACAAGCCATATTACCACATATATTATCTAATCTTTCCGACAAAACAAATTCGTTTCCAAATTCTAGTATTTCCTCAGCAATATCTTTAATCAACTCTTCAAATTTAACTTTATTTAATATTGCAGGATGTTCTCTAACTATAACTGTATTTAAATCAAATTCTTCTATTACAAGCCCAATTTTCAACAAACTTTTAAGATGTTTAATTATAACGGAAAAATGATCTGAAGATAACTTTACTATTTCTGGTATTAATAATATTTGCTTTTCTATATTATCATTTAAATATCCGGATCTAATTTTTTCTAAAACTATTCTTTCATGCGCAGCATGTTGATCAATAAGAATAATACCATTATTAGTTTCAGCAATAATATAAGTTTCATGAGCTTGAGCTATAGCAGCTCCAAGTGGAAAAGATTTACTATGATTTAGCTCTACAATATTTGGAGTCTTAACATTTGCACCTGGTAATAAACTTATATTATTTAACTGATTACTATTAAATTCTTTATCATTATTTAAATTCAAAGAAGTTGTTTCTATTTTATCAAACATTTTATTTGAAATTTCTTGTGCAGTTTTTAATCCTGCATTATCTAAAGCTTCTCTAACACCGTTTATTATTAAAGACCTAATTTTTGCTGCGTCCTTGAAACGTACTTCTGCTTTTGCAGGATGCACATTAACATCAACATCTAAAGGGTTTATCTCAATAAATAAAACTGCAACGGAAAATCTACTATGTTCAATCAACCCTTTATAAGCTACCCTTAACGCACCTAATAAACTTCTGTCTTTAACTGGTCTATTATTAACAAAAAGATATTGTTCTCTACCTGTATTTCTATTTAAAGTAGGTATACCTACCATACCTAATAAACGGCATCCTATCTTTTCCTTATTTACAGTTACAGAACTATTAGAAAATTCATCTCCCATTACTTGAGAAAGCCTATATTTTGTAGACTCAAAATTTATCTGTTTATTACCCCGCCAATTAAAAATATTTTTTGTATCCACAGTTAATATAAAAGATACATTTGGATGGGACATTGCTAGATGTTTTATAACTTCCCTACAATATCTAGTTTCAGTTCCATTAGACTTTAAAAATTTTAATCTAGCCGGAACTTTATAAAAAATATCTCTTATTTCAACCTTAGTTCCAATTCTAATATTAGATGGCTCTAATTTTTGTTTTTCTTTATTAAATATAGAAATTTTCCAAGCCTCTTGTGAATTTTCTTCCTTAGTCTCGATAGATATATCTGCAATCGATCCTATTGAAGGTAAAGCTTCTCCTCTAAAACCTAAAGATTGAATATTAGATAAATCTTGATTAATAATTTTTGAAGTGGCATGACGTTCTAAACATAACTTTAAGTCTTCTAATTGCATTCCTTTGCCATTATCAATTACCTCTATAATTGACTTTCCTCCATCAATTAAATTTATTTCAATTTTAGTAGCATGAGCATCTAAAGAGTTTTCTAATAATTCTTTTAAAGCAGAACTAGGTCTTTCTATTACTTCGCCTGCAGCAATTTGATTAATTAAATTATTAGGCAGCCTTCTAATTTTATTCATATTTTTTTAAATTTCGTAATGTATTTATTTTTATATCTTCAACAGCATCTTGGTCATATGGATTAATTTTAAGTAATTCTGCAACTAATAAAACCTCTATTATAAATACTATCATTAAAGAAACTGTAGATTCAACTGACAAATCATTTACTGAAATGCTTCTTACAGGTCTACTTTTGTCTGCTAATGCCTGATAAGTTGACTTACTCATTACATTGAGCAATTCAAAAGAAGAAATTTTAGAAATAGATGATAATTTTTTGTTAAAAGGTACATCTGTATCAACTTTAGTATTTCTCATATTTAAAAAAGTAAATAATCCATTATTAGGACCATCCAACCACATTTGTAACTGACTATGCTGATCTATACTACCCTTCGCTGTTAATAAAAATGTTCCTTCACCTTTTTTACCTAAAGATTCATTCCATAATTGTCTGTACCAAAATAAAAATGGTGACAAATTATCTCCATAATGAATCACACAATTTAATTTATTTTTATTTATTCCCTTACTAGAAAATAATGATGAATTCAAAATAAATTGATTATCAACATTTAAATATCTATTAATAGCTTCTTGAGATTTATTTCTTAATAAATAAGGATCTATTCCCATTACGGTCGCAGGAAGTAATCCAGTGGCCGTCAGTGCAGAAAACCTGCCTCCAATATTAGGATGAGAAGTGTTATTTAATCCATATTCTCTTGATATTTTTGCAACAGGACTTTCCATAGCCATACCATAATCATACATGCACATAACATTTTCAGATATTTTTACTTTACTATTATTTAGCCAGTCTATAACGATCATCATAAGTGCAATAATTTCAGTAGTTTTACCAGATTTAGAAATAACTAAAAATTTAGATGTTTGCGGTGTAAGTTTATCTAAAGTTTTTTTTATTGTTAGTGGATCTAAACTATCTAGAACATGAAATTGAATTTTCGTTTTTTCATTTACATTTGATTTAATTAATGTAGTTGCTCCTAAACTTGAGCCTCCTGTTCCTATCAAAACAAAATCAGTTATAATAGTTTTATTATTAATAAAAAATTTTGAATCATTTATGATTTTTTTAATATCAGTATCATTATCTAATATAGAAAAGAGAGGAATTTCCTTATTCTTTCTTTTTTCCTTCATAGAAATTATTATATTTCTAGCTTTTGTTAATAAATTATCGTCGCCCTTCCAGCCCGATGATTTAAAAATTAAATCTTTTGTAGAACCCATATGATATTATTCACTCTTTTTCTTTTCTTTATTAAAAAAGGTACTATCTCTTTGGTTTTCAGAATCTGGCTCTTCATCGTCTGAACCAAATAAATCAAAATCGAAAATTTTATCTAAAAAAGAATCTTCCTCATCTACTTTATTGTTTTTATCGGCTAGAGGTTTTCTATTTTCATCATTCTCCGTAGCAATAGAATGTAGTGAAGTCTGTTCGAATTTTTGTTCACCTTTATCATTTGTATTTTCAATTTCCTTAACGTCAGCATCTATATCATTTATTTCAGATTTAATTTTTTCTAATCTTTCTTTTTCTTCTGAGGCATTAATTATATTTTCTTTTTTATCTGCTTCAAAAATTGGTTCAAAATCTAATATTTTATCTAAAGTAGATTTATCCAATTCTTTCAGAGAATTATCTTCATCTATTATTTCTCTAATATCTGAATTTACTTCATTTTTACCCACTGACATTAATAAAATTTCATCATTAATTGACAATTCTCCTTTTTCATCATTAGTAAACAAAAAAGTTTCCTCTTCTATATTATTATTAGAATTCTCACTTCCTGGAGCTCGTAACTCAAAATTAGGAGGAACCGAAAGCTCTTTTTGCTTATATACCTGAAATTCATCTGGTGGTGAATTAATTATACCCATCTTCTTTTTAGTAGAATCACCGCAACCAAATTGCAAAAATAAAAATATGATTAAAATATACTTTAAATTATTTTTTATATTCAATAGCATCAGACACTAAACCTTATTCTTATACTCAAAATACAGATATACAAAAGCTCCCACACATATACTCATATCAGCTATATTAAACGCAGGCCAATGTAAATTATTCCAAAATATATCTATATAATCAATTACCACACCTAACCTTAATCTATCTATTACGTTTCCAAATGCTCCTCCAGCAATTAAAGCCATAGCTGTATAGTGTTTTTTATTATATATTGTCCATATTACTATACCTAATCCTATCATAAAACCTAAAATTGAAAGAATATAAGGCAAATTTTGCCCAAATTTTTGAAAAAAACCAAATGCAACTCCTGAATTAAAGACAAGAGTTATATTTAAAAATGGCAGTATATTAATTTCTGTTAATGATTTAAGCATAATATTTAATACTAAAAACTTACTAATTTGATCAAGAAAGACTATCAATATCATTAGAGAAAAAAAATAAAAATTTATTTTCATATATTTTTTATAACTCCATCACATCTTTTACATATTATATCAGAGTCTATTTTAATAACGTCTTCTCTTATCTTCCAACATCTTACACATTTTTTTCCTGAAGATTTATAAACCCTCACTCCAAAACCCTCAAGATTTTCTTCTCGATAACAATCTATACTAACTTTTTCTTCTATAACCTTTACACTTGAAACTATAAATAACTCTTCTAGATCAATATCATCTATAGCATTTATATATTCCTGGTTTTCAATATATATTGATATACCTGCATCTAGACTTGAGCCTATTGTTTTTTCCTGTCTTGCAATTTCAAGAGCTCCATTTACAACACCTCTGATCTTTCTCAATAAATCCCATTTATTTTTTAATTTATCATCAATATAATTTTCTGATAATGAAGGGAAATGTCTTAAATGAACACTTTCCTCATTATCATCTCCTATATGAGCTAGCCATGCTTCTTCTGCAGTATAACTTAAAACAGGAGCCAGCCATGCTGTCAAACAATCAAAAACTTGTTTTAAAACAGTTCTGCAAGACTTTCTAACATTATTATTTTTATCATCACAATAAAGTGTATCTTTTCTTATATCAAAATAAAAAGCTGATAAATCCTGCGAACAAAAATTATGTAACTCACTATAAAAAGATTGATAAGTATAATTTTCAATTGCTTGTTTTCTTAATTCATCTATTTCCTTCAGTCTATGTAATACCCATTTTTCCACTTTTGGCATATCGTCATAATCAACAATTTCATTAACATCAAAATCAGATAGAGCTCCAATAGCAAAACGTATAGTATTTCTTAATCGTCTATATGATTCACTTACACCTTTTAAAACTTCGTCACTAATTCTTACATCTTCTGTAACATCAGTCATAGCTACCCATAATCTTAATATATCAGCACCATATTTTTTAATAACGTCTTGTGGGGATATAACGTTACCAATACTTTTAGACATTTTACGGCCATTACCATCTAGAACAAATCCATGAGTTAATACTGCATCAAAAGGTGCTCTTCCACGTGTTCCACAAGCTTCTAATAAAGAAGAATGAAACCAGCCTCTATGTTGATCCGTCCCTTCTAAATACAAATCTGCCGGCCACTTTTGATCTTTGTTTCCATCTAAAACAAAAGAATGAGTAGAACCCGAATCAAACCATACATCAAGAATATCTTGTACTTGCTCAAAATCCTCAATTTTATATTTACTACCTAAGAACTTTTGAGGGCTTTCTGAAAACCATGCATCTGCACCAAGTTTTTCTACTGATATTGCTATTCTTTCATTGACTTCTTTATCTCTAAGTATATCTCCAGACTTTTTATTTATGAAAACTGTAATTGGAACACCCCATACTCTTTGTCGAGAAACACACCAATCTGGTCTATCTTCCACCATAGATTTAATTCTATTTTTAGAAATTTCAGGCACCCACATCGTGTCCTCTATAGCTTTAAGTGCCAACTTCTTTAAATTGTTTTTTTCCATAGAAATAAACCATTGCTTAGTAGCTCTAAATATTACAGGCTTTTTTGATCTCCAAGAATGAGGATAACTATGCAAATATTTTTCCCGAGCTATTAAACTATTAGACGTTTTTAATGCTTCACATACTGGATCAGTTGCTTTAAATACATGTACACCAGAAAATAGAGGAACAGTTTCAGAATAAGTGCCACCATCTTTTACAGTATTAGGCACTGAGATATTATACTTTTTACCTAACTCAAAATCATCTTCTCCATGACCAGGAGCAATGTGCACAAAACCTGTACCTTGTTCAGTAGAAACAAAACTTCCAGAAAGTAAAGGAACATCAAAATCAAAACCAGACTGATATAATGGATGATGACAAATAGTTTCTTTTATATTTTTTCCTAAAATTTTATCAAGTACTTTATATTTATTAATTTTTAATACTTCCATAAAAGTACTTAATCTGTCTTCTGCAACTAAAATCTTTTTATTATTAAAATTTCCTTCTTCACAACTGCATTGTTCTATTTTTATTGCTAAATAGTTTATATCATCTCCATAAGCTATAGCTCTGTTTGCAGGTATAGTCCAAGGAGTTGTAGTCCATATAGGAATTATAGTATCTTTTAAAATTTCATTAGAAGTATCTTTAATCTTAAATGCTACGTATATTGCAGTAGATTCTATTTCTTTATATTCTACTTCCGCTTCTGCTAACGCAGTTTTTTCCACAGGCGACCACATTACTGGCTTAGCCCCCATATATAAGCCACCATTTATAATATATTGCCCTATTTCTCTTACAATCTGAGCCTCAGCTTTAAAACTCATAGTAAGGTATCTATTATTCCAGTCTCCAAGTACAAACAATCTCTTAAAATCATCCATTTGCGCATCTATCCATTTATCTGCAAATGACCTACAAGCCATTCTAAATTCAGAAATTGGAATATCATCTTTATTAATGCCTTTTTTCTTATAATTTTGTTCTACTTGCCACTCTATAGGCAAACCATGACAATCCCATCCTGGAATATAATGAGAGTTATAACCACTCATTTGTTTACTTCTATTTATAATATCTTTTAAAACTTTATTAAGAGATGTACCTATATGAATTGCACCATTAGCATAAGGAGGGCCATCATGTAATATAAATTTCTCATTATCAAGAGATTGATCTCTTAATTTTTTCCATAAGTTTATTTTTTCCCATCTTTTTATCATTTCAGGTTCACGAAGAGGCAAACCTCCTCTCATACCAAAAGAAGACTTAGGAAGAAAAACTGTATCTTTATAATCCATAACTATCCCCAAAATATTTCAATAATATTTTTTTAAATTTTATATTTATTTAATATATTTAATGCCTTATCACAATCATGTTTCATTTCTAATTTCATTTTTTCAATATCCGAAAAAACTTTTTCATCTCTAATTTTTTTAACTAATGAAACTTTTATATTTTTTCCATATAAATTCCCATTAAAATTTATCAAATAAGCTTCTAAAAATCTTTTTTTCCCCTTAAATTGAGGCCTAATACCTGTAGAAATTGCAGCCATATACTGTTTTTTTTCATGCAAAACCCATCCTGCATATATTCCATCTTCTGGAATTACATTATTATTATAATGTATATTTGCGGTAGGAAAACCTAGTTCTCTTCCTAATTTTTCTCCTGAAACAACTCTTCCTTCTACAATATAAAAATACCCCAAAGACTCTTTTACTTTTAACATATCACCAGATGATATCATACCTCTTATAGAGCTTGAGGAATACCTCCCATATTTCCCTGAAATTTCATTTATAATATGAACCTTAAATATTTCAGAAAACTCTTTTGAAACTAAATAGCTAACGTCTCCTTCTCTTTTATATCCAAATTTAAAATCATCCCCAACAACTACATTTTTAGCTTTTAAACCATTTTTTAGCACATCATAAACAAACTTTTCTGCAGTAATTTTAGAAAAACTTTTTGTAAACCTCTGAGCTAAAACAATTTCTACTCCTGCTCTTTCTAACATTTCTATTTTTGTCCTAAAACGAAGAATACTTTTAGGCTCAAATTCAGGTCTTAAAACTTTTAATGGATGCGGTGCAAAAGTTAAAATTGTAAAACTTGTATTAGAATTAGAAGCAAGTTTTTTAGCCTTTTTTAAAAGGCTCAAGTGCCCAAGATGCACTCCATCGAAATTACCTATAGCTACCGTAGATTTATTTATGAATTTTTTTGCATATTGAAAATCTCTGTATACTTTAACCATATTTAAACTCTTATTATATCTTCATATATTAAAAACTAATTTACTTTAATAGAAGCCAACCTTTATTTGCATCATTTTCAATAGATTTAATAAGTTTCATTTCTTCCATATGTAACAGATGTGCTAATACAGACCAACCAGCAGCTTTAATAAGTCTAGAGTCTAATTGTGGATACATTTTTTTTACTAAATCAGGTATGTGAGTGGGGGTTTTATGATTTAAAAATTTTGATATTTGTTTTTCACGCATCCTCCTATGACTTATTAAAGCCCTTACAAATCTTTTAGGCTTATCAATAAGGTTTCCATGAGAAGGAATATAATATTTTTCTTCCCTTGCTAACATCTTCTCTAAACTTATAAAATAATCTTTCATATTCCCATCTGGCGGAGAAACTAAAGTAGTTGACCAACCCATAATATGATCACCTGTTAATATAGCATCTGCTCCTAAAACGCTATAACAAATATGATTAGAGGTATGCCCTGGCGTATGAATACACTCCAAAGACCAATTTTCTCCTTTAATAACCTCTTTGTCCTTTAAAAAATGATCCGGAATAAAATTTAAATCTGCTCCTTCCTCACCAACTGCAGATCCATGCGGTCCATAACCCATTATTATAGCACCTGTCTCTTTTGATAATGGCATAGATGCTGGAGAATGGTCTGCATGAGTATGCGTAACAATAATATGAGTTATTTTTTCTTTTTCTGTTGCCGCTAATATTGCATCAATATGTGAAGTAATATTTGGACCAGGGTCTATAATAGCAACATTTTTTTTCCCTACTATATATGTTCCTGTACCATGCAATGTATATGGACTAGGATTTGGAGCTACTATTCTTCGTATACCTGGCAATACCTCTTTAGAAACAGCATAGTCAAAATCCAAATCTTTAGAAAGCAAATTTTGAATTGAAATATCCTTTGTTTTATCTATCAAACAACTTATCCTTAAATATTATTTACGTAACCTTACCTTTGGAATATATATATATATAAAATATAGTAAACTATAACCTAATCAGAATGAAAATATAAAATAATGACAGAAAAACAATATATAGCCAGAAGCATGGAAAAAAAAGAGTTAAAATTTACACCTAAAAATAAAAAAAATAATCCAATTGTTAAGCCAAGAAATGCAGCAAGTTTAGTTTTACTTAAAAATACAGCAAAAAGTACTAAAGTATTATTAGGTAAAAGATCTGATAAAACTCGTTTTATGCCTGGGGCTTGGGTGTTTCCTGGTGGCGTATTAGATAAAAATGATTTTAAAACTCACAAATATACTCAACTTAAACAAAAAATTGTTTCTAGATTAGCTGTATCCAATAACATCAATACTGCAAATGCATTAGCTTTAGCAGCTGTTAGAGAAACAGCAGAAGAAACTGGTTTATTTTTAGGACAATACCGTAAAAATATTATTTACAAAAATAATATGGAACATGATAACGGTATAAAAACAATGCAAAATAATAATTTAGTACCTGATCTCACAAAATTAAGTTATCTCGGAAGAGCAATAACACCAACATTCAGTCCTATTCGTTTTCATGCAAGGTTTTTTCTATCTGATGCAAAATATCTGAAGGGAAAAATCAGAACTACTAAAGAGCTTGTAGAAATAGATTGGATACCTCTAAAAAAAGCCTTAAAACTTCCTATGGCTGATGTTACTGAATTCATGATTGAAGAACTCATTTCATTTAATGGAGATATATCCAAAATAAATAAAATGTTGGATAATAGACCCATGTTTACATGGAAAATGGGAAAACAGTGGATAACCAGAAAATAATCTACTACATGAAAACTTTTACAGAAAAACTTTATACTAACTACAAACAACAAATACATATTGAAAGAATATTTGCTAAAAAAATAAGTAAATATCAGGAAATTATGATATTTCAATCAAAGCTATTTGGAAAAATTTTAACTCTAGATGGTGTTATTCAAATTACTGAAAAAGACCATCATCCATATTCGGAAATGTTAACACACGTCCCCACTTTATCTCATAATCAAATAAAAAAGGTTCTTATCATTGGAGGGGGTGACGGAGCTATAGCTCACGAATGTCTTAAATACTCTGAAATAGATGAAATTACATTATGCGAAATCGATGAAGAAGTTATAAATTTAAGCAAAAAGTATTTACGTAACATCAACTATGGCTCATTGAACAATAAAAAGGTCAAAATTTTAATTAAAAATGCTTTTGAATTTGTTAGCAATAAAAATTTTAAAAACTATTTTGACCTTATCATAGTTGACAGGCCTGACCCCATAGGACCTGGAAAACAATTATTCAGAAAAATATTCTATGAAAATATAAAACAAATAATGAAAGAAAAAGGTATTGCAGTTTTTCAAACTGGCGTTCCTTTCTTTCAAAAAAAAGAGCTCAAAGAAACAATGATTAAGTTAAAAAGTATATTTAAACATTCAGGAGTTTATTTAACTGTAATACCAACTTATACGGGCGGATATATGGCATTAACTTGGGCATCAAACAAAACTGATATTAAAAATAAGAAAATTCGTGATAATTTGATCCAGGATAATAATATTAAGACTAAATACTATAATGAACATATACATTATAGTTCATTCAATTTACCAGAGTGGATATTTAAGATAATTAAGTGATATCTAAGTAATACTCTTTCAATGTTTTCAAAGCATTAAAATTAGATACGTAAACAGAAGTATAAGCACCAACTCCAAGAATTCTTAATTTGTCTCCCGTTTTTAATGAAAGCGGAAGTTTATAGTTATTTTTTTCATATATAATATCAGCACCATCACAGGATGGACCTGCTATTATAACTGGACCAGTTTTACTTCTTTCATCATTTTTAGAAGGAATAATTTTATATTTTATTGCTTCATTTTCTGTCTCAGCTAAACCACTAAATCTGCCTATATCAATATATACCCATCTAATTTCATCATTTTTATTTTTTTTTGATACTAAAATTACCTCTGTTTCAATTATTCCAGCCTCAGCTACTAAATACCTACCAGGTTCCATAATTATTGAGGGGTGATCTTCACCAAAAATATTTTTTATTTCCGTATATAACTTTTTAGCAAAAATACTTAAATCACTATTATAATCCTTATAGCTTACAGGAAAGCCTCCCCCTATATTCAAAAACTCTAATTTGACGTTATGTTTTCTTAAATATAAATATACTTTATGACAAGTTTTTAAGGCATCTATCCACCTTTCTATATTAATTTGCTGAGAGCCAACATGAAATGATAACCCTGCAGGTTTTAATCCTTTATTTTTTGCTTCGAGCATTAAATCCTTCGCCATATCAGGAGAACATCCAAATTTTTTTGATAAAGGCCAATTAGCCCCATGATTATCTACTTGCAATCTACAAAAAACTCTAGATCTAGGTGCATTTTTATATAATTTTTTTAATTCTTCTTCAGAATCAAAAGCAAATAATCTTATTCCGTTTTTATAAGCCCATATAATATCTTTTTGTTTTTTAACAGTATTTCCAAAAGACATATTATGGGGATCTACAGATTGTTTTAAACATATTTGAATTTCCTTTTTGCTAGAAACATCAAAATATGATCCATTATTCTTTAAACAATCTATAATTTTTGGTGCAGAATTAGCCTTAACTGCATAATATATTTTAGTTTTTGGAAAAAGATTTGTCATTTGTTTATAAGACTTATCTATTACAGATAAATCCATAACTAAACAAGGCGTAGATAAGTTATTTTCATCTAAAAACTTTGATAATTTGGAATTAGACATCTTTTAATTCATTAAACCTCGTTTAATTTTTTTTACCTCAATTTTTTTTGGCTTCAATTCATTTTTCAATAAATTTAATGATAAATTTGGATCTGTTTTTCCACACATAAATATATCAAAAGCAGCATAACTTTTCTCTGGCCATGTATGGACACTTATATGAGATTCAGCTAATAATGCTATAGCAGATATACCTAATCCTTCTCCAAAGTGATAAGCATGTTGATACAAAACCGTTGCCTTAGCAGCTCTTGCTGCTCTTAACAATAAGTCATTAATTTTATTAGTACTTTCTTCATTACATATACCCCACATATCAACCAAATAATGCATTCCTGCATAAATTTTTCCATCAACATATACAAGGTGGCTATCTTTTTTTTTATAAATACTAGTTCCGACATTCATTTTTAATAACCTTATTTTATATAAAAAAATTCCCTAGGAAAGTACACTTATATTGCCAAAAATCAAGACCCATAATTATTACATGGTACCACTGGTCGGACTCGAACCGACACTGAGTTGCCTCAAATGGATTTTGAATCCATCGCGTCTACCAATTCCGCCACAGTGGCAATGTATTTTATTATATCATTAGTATAGAATTTAAAATTCAGCAAACAAAATCATTGATATTCATATTTTTTCATTAATAAGGGCAAATCTCTATTCCAAACCTCTTGAGCAAGATGGTAACTTTTATATTGATCTGAGATCCCTTTATCAAAGACCTCAGCCGGACTTAATCCTTTCTCAACTGCCTCTTTTGCTATTTTAGAAATATAATTTATCCAATTTTTAGTCATATATAACTCCTCTTTATCTCTAATTATAGGACCATGACCTGGAACCAATATTTTCCATTTATTATTATGTAATATATCTATATATTTAGACCAATTATCTATATTTGCGTGTGGAATAGTTGGAGCTCTTTTATTAAAAATCAAATCACCTGAAAAAACAACCTCCTCGTCAATATCCACTACAACGAGATCTCCTTCTGAATGACCATTTTTATATTCTCTTATACCGATTTGATGATTGCCCAAGTTTATTTTCAGAGGAAATACCTTATTATTTTCAATATCAACTATTTTAGTATTAAGAAACCATTCTTCACCTATTAAATTTTTCATTTGTCTTAATAATCTTTTTCCATATTTTTCGTATCTATGTATTTCACTAGAGCTCATAATTATTTCCACACCTAATTCTTGGTAACTAGAAACACCAAATGAATGATCTGGATGATGATGTGTTATAACTAAATATTTAATAGGAATTGAAGATATAGATCTTATAATACTTATAACTTGTTCTGCATAAAGTGCACTCGGACCTGCATCTATTACCAAAATACCCTTACTGCCAATTATAAAGCTGGTATTACTAATAGCACCGCCATTAATAGAATTCAATCTAGTATTATCTCCTTCTATCACGAATATACCATCCGCTAATTCTACATATTTTAAATTATACTTGAAATTTTCTGCAAATGTATTTTCTATAAAAAATACTATAAGAGCAATTACTATGATTATGTAATTCATTTACATAGTATTATGTGAAAAAAACTCTAAACCCTGAGAATCTTTGACATGCACCCTAATGCTTTGACCTTTTTCAGGCAAATCCAACAAAATAACTGGATCAGATGATAACGCTGCATATGTAGCAATATCTGCTATTGGACCATTATTATCATCTACATGTATTTTATTAACATAATATTCAGGAATAACTTCGCCATCAACACCAACAACAAATCCTGTTTCCATAGGATGCGTAATTTTCAACTTTATTCTCTCTGCCTTTCCTTCACGACCATATTGCTTAACAGCAATTTTTCCTACTTCTCCCTGTTCACATATCTCTACAGTTGGGTCGCATGAAGGTGATGAACAACCCCCTGGACTAGCAACAAAAACCATCTTTGAACCAACATGCCAAACACCTTCTTGATCTAAAACTGCAGCCCTAACTGGAGAATCATCCTCTAAACGCACATTCATACCAAGTGCTTCTATCTTTTTATATGGATTAAGTTCTATAACCTGTTGTATAGGATTATTCTCAATAATTAATATAAATTTAGTAAAGGCATGCAATCTTTTAGGAATTTTAACTATTAAAGGTACTTCATGTGGCTCTTCAACATGATCCTGCATTATTACTTTTACGTCTTCTACAAATTTTACTCTACTATTTATACCTAATAAATTTTCTCTTAGTTCATCCCACATAACCGAATTTTGCGGGTCTAAATTTTTGATAGCTTGGTCCAAACTATCAGAAGTAGGCATATTTCTGTTAACCGTGGGACTGGAAGTTAATTCTTCAGATAACTCGGCTCCTGCCTTAAAATCAGAGAAAGGCCCTGCGAGCAAAACAGTTGCTGAATTACAAAAGCATAAAATAAATAAAAATAAATATAATTTAAACATATATTTTCCCCAAAGGTAATATAGTGTGTTTAAATATAAATACAAATATAAATGGTTAAAATAAAATGTTAAAAAAACTTTATTTCAAAATTTTAGAACTATCAGCAAAACCTCGATCTGAATGGTTTCTTGCATTAGTTTCTTTTTCTGAAAGTTCAATATTTCCTATTCCGCCAGATGCATTACTTTTACCCATGACATTAGCAAGACCTCTAAAATGGATTAGACTTGCTTTAATCACGACTATATTTTCTGTTTTAGGCGGACTATTAGGATATTTTATAGGAATGTATTTATGGGATTCTTTTGGAGAACAAATAATAAAAATATATCACCTTGAAGAAAATTATAACCTTTTTAAAAATAATTATAATGATAATGGAGCAATAATCGTATTTTTAGCTGGCTTTACTCCGATACCTTATAAACTAATAACAATTGCTTCTGGTGGCTTAAAATTAAATATATTTACCTTTTTAATAGCATCCATACTATCTCGCGGATTAAGATTTTTTATAGTAGCAGGACTAATAAGATTACTCGGCCCTGTTGCTAAAAATTATATAGAAAAATATTTTAACCTTTTTTCAACTATATTAGGGATAATTATAATTGTAGTTGCCACTATATGGCTATATCTTTAGAATATGAATTATATATATAATAATTTTAATAAACCTTATTTTTGGGCTTTTTTAATTTCTACGTCTGCCCTTATTTTTGCTCTATATCTTGAATATATAGCCTCCTTGAGGCCTTGTCACTTATGTATACTTCAAAGATATGCTTACGGTATTACATTAATATTAAGTTTATTAGCTTTTATTTATAAATTTAAAAAAATTATATCCTTTCTGATTTGTATTTCCATGTTAGTTACTTTAATGATTGCTTTTTGGCACTTAGGTATAGAATTTCAATGGTGGTTACCATCTAGTTCTTGTTCAAACTGGGACACAAATATTGGTTCTTTAACAGAAGAATTAAATAATAATTTATTAGAATCTCGTTCTTCAAACTGCGATATATTATCTCCAAAATTTCTTGGAATTACGCTTGTGCAGTGGTCTTTTATTTATATTGTTGCAACTACATTTTTTATAACTATATTAACTTACAAAATGTTAAAGAAAAAAAATTATGGATAAAAAAGAAAAACATAAAGAAATAATTAATGAAATGATAAGAGTTAACCAAGCAGGAGAGTTTGGGGCCCAAAAAATATATGAAGGGCAGTTAGCTGTGCTACCAAAAGATAAAACTATAAAAGGTATGGCAAAACAGGAAAAAATACATTTAGAAGAATTTAATAAATTAATGATAAAAAATAGAGTTAGACCAACTGCCATGTCTCCTATCTGGGCGGTAGGAGGGTTTTTCTTAGGTGCATCATCAGCATTGATTGGAAGAGATGCAGCAATGGCCTGCACCTTAGCTGTAGAAGAAGTAATTGACAAACACTATGAAGATCAGGAAAAAAAATTAAAAAAAAATGTTAAAGATATGGAATTACTTAAATTAGTAAAAAAGTTTAGAAATGAAGAAATAGAACATAAAAATATAGCTATCGAAAACAATGCTAAAAATGCAAGAGGTTACAAGTTACTAAGCTTTGGAATTAGAAATATAACAAGAGCAGCGATAAAAATTTCTAAAAAAATTTAATCCTATATAGTAAAAGACTCACCACAACCACACCGGGCTGTTTCATTAGGGTTTTTAAAGGTAAAACTAGACTGTAATTTATCCTGAGTCCAATCCACTTCGCTGCCAATTAGAAACAAAGTTGCCGAAGCATCTATATAAATATTTATATCACCTCTTACGATTTTTTCATCATTGTCCTTTTCTTCTGAAGTGTAACTTACGTCATAAGTCATACCTGAACAACCCCCGGTTTTTACTCCAAACCTAACTCCTAATGTATTCTCAGGTGCCTTAGACATAATAAATTTAATTCTTTCTAGAGCTTTATTTGTTAAAGAAATAATTTCTGGTCTTTTGTTAATCATATACACTCCTTATCAAAAAAATCCTAACTCAAGTTTTGCTGCCTCACTCATGTTATCTTGAGTCCATACAGGTTCCCATACAATCTCAACTCTAACATCCCCAACATTTTTACATTTTGATACTGCTTCTGCAACCCTATCAGGAATAGTTTCAGCTTCAGGACAATTAGGAGTAGTTAAAGTCATAACAATTACTACATTATTTTTATCATCAATATCTATATTATATACCAAGCCTAATTCCCAAATACTTACAGGTATTTCTGGGTCATATACAGTACCAAGAGCCTCTATAATTAACTCTTTTAAGTTATTATTCAGTTCTGGTTCTTTATTTTCTAATTCCGTCATTCTTATAAACATTCCCAAAAAGTAATATATGCAAATCTTTTATTAATTACTATACTTTATTAAATATTTTATTCACCTTCAATAATCCGTCTGCAAGAACCTCAAAATCTTTTATACTATTGTATATGCCAATAGATGCTCTAGCCGTCGTAGAAAGTTTATACCTTTCCATAGTAGGTTGAGCACAGTGATGTCCTGTTCTAATTGCAATATTATATGTATTTAACAAAGTTCCAACATCATGTGCATGAAAGTCTTTATAAATAAAAGAAATAACTCCCCCTCTATTATAAGGATTACCAATTATTTTTAAACCCTCCAAGCCACTTAAAACTTTTATACCTTCATCAAGTAGATTTTGTGAATGATCATATATTTGATCCATACCAATAGAGTTCATCCATTTTAAAGCCTCACCTAAACCTATAACTCCGACAATATTCGGTGTCCCTGCTTCATATTTGCTTGGTAAATCAGCATATGTAGTTTTAGCAAATGATACTTTATCTATCATATCACCTCCACTTTGATAAGGAGGGGCCTCAGATAATAACTCTTCTCTTCCATAAAGCACACCAACTCCAGAAGGACCATAAGTTTTGTGGCCAGAAAAAACGTAAAAGTCACATCCTATATCTTGCACATCAACTGGCATCTGCGGCACTGCCTGACATCCATCTATTAACGTTATAATACCTTGTTTTTTTGCCTCCTTACAGATTTCCTTAACAGGGACAACTGTACCTATAGCATTTGAAATATGCGTAATAGATATAATTTTGGTATTTTTATTTATTAATTCTTTTATAGTTTCTAAAGAAATATTTCCATTATCGTCTGCCTCAGCGACTTTTATTATAGCTCCTGTTTTTTTACAAACTATTTGCCATGGAACTATATTGGAGTGATGTTCTAACCTAGAAAGTATAATTTCGTCACCTTCATTTAAAGATGCGACACCAATAATTTCAGCAACTAAGTTAATTGCTTCAGTTGCGCCCCTAACGAATATAATTTCACTTAATTTTTTAGCATTTATAAAACTTTTAACTACTTCTCGAGAGTCTTCATATTGATCCGTAGCAACTTGACTTAAAGAATATACGCCTCTATGAACATTAGCATACGAGTTTGAATAGATGTCCTTTATACAATTAATAACTTGATAAGGTTTTTGGGCACTAGCTGCACTATCTAAATAGGTTAAATTATTGTTCTTTAAAATAGGGAAATCTGCAATAATATTTTTAAAAATTGTTTTTGGATTCAATTTAATATGTTCCATAATAATCCGCCATAAATTTCTGTGCATTTTTTTTAAATGAAACATCTAAATTTTCAAACACTATTTCACTAAACGCTGCTATCAACATTTTTTTTGCCTCATTATTAGAAATTCCTCGAGAAGATAAATAAAATAATTGTTCTGGATCTAAACTCCCTACAGTCACACCATGGGAACAACTAACATCATCAGCGAGAATTTCTAACTCAGGTTTAGAATTAACTCGTGCAGACTGATTAAGTAGTAAAGATTTTCCAGACATATTTGCAACTGTATCATCAGCTTTTTTTTCTACTCTTATTTTACCTTGGAAGGAAGCTCTAGCTTTATCATTTAAAATTGCTCTAACATTTTGATTGCTGTTAGTACTTTTAGCTATATGCCTAACTTTAGTTAACAATTCATTCTTAGATTTTTCTAAACCTAATAATAATCCGTTAAGATTCACCAATGAATTAGTTCCATTTAAATTTACCCTTATTTCATCACGAGCATCACCTTTTGAACAAACAAACGAAGTAGAGTTAAAAATCGCGTTTTCTTCTATATCTGCATGAGTACAATTAACATTAGTATTATTTAAATTTCCTGCTATAAGTCTCATAAATGAAAGAGAAGAATCTTTAGATAAATTTATATCCGTTACACTAGATGAAAATAATAGGTTATCTTCTGAATATAAACCTATATTTTTTTCAATAACTTTACATTTTGCTCCTGCTTCTAGGATTATTAATGACCTTATGTGATTCATTAAATTTGTCTTATTATTAGATAAATTTATTATTTCTATATATCCAGAAACTTTTATATTTTTTTCTATGTAAATAACGGCCCCATCTTTGTGAAAAGCTGTATTTAAGGAAACTATTCCCTGTGATTTCGGATCTATAATATTTGATAGTCTTGTTTCAAAATGTTTATTGACAGGATTGATATTTCCCTCAATTATTTCTGGATGATTTTCTATAAAATAACTTAAAGAATTTATTAATACTCTTTCAGGCAACTTATCTGCTTCTATTTTAACAACACTTCCATTATGCAATATAAGTCTGGCAATACAGTCTTCATCCTTAATTTTCAATTCAGATAAATCGATATTCTCCTTACCTGTTATAGAAAAATAATTATTAGTTAAATTTTTATAAGGATATACATTCCACTCTTCTACACTAGTGTCAGGCAACCCTGATTGTTTAAACTGGTCAATAGCTTCTTCTCTCAAATTTTCTAACCAAGGTATATTCTTTCCAGGCAAAGTATTCTTATGCTCTTCATATAATTCTACATATTTTTCTTTTAGAACTTGACTATTCATTTTACTAATTAGCCTCAATAATACCTTGATAACCCTTTTGCTCTAATAATAAAGCTAGAGATTTATCACCTGTTTTAACTATCTTGCCATTTGCTAGAATATGAACTGTATCTGGTTGAAGATAATCAAGTAATCTTTGATAATGTGTTATAACCAAACCACTAAGATTTTTATTTCTCAAATTATTTACACCCTTTGCTACAACTTTAAGAGCATCAATATCTAAGCCTGAGTCAGTTTCATCTAAAATTGCTAGAGTAGGAGATAAAATAGACATTTGAAAAACCTCTGCTCGTTTCTTCTCACCTCCTGAAAAACCAACATTTACAGATCTAGTGAAAAAATCTTCACTCATTTCCAATTCTTTTGCTTTTTCTCTTGCTAATTTAAGAAATTCAACAGCATCTAATTCTTTTTCGCCTCTCATTCTTTTTTGTGCATTTAAAGCAGTTCTAATAAAGGTTGAAGTGGCAACACCTGGTATTTCAACAGGATACTGAAAAGCTAAAAATACCCCTGATGCCGCCCGCTCATCAATAGACATTTTTAATAATTCTTTGCCTAAGTATTTTATAGAACCCTCTTTAACAGTATAACCATCCTTACCCGCTAAAACAGAGGCTAATGTTGATTTTCCAGCACCGTTTGGTCCCATAATTGCGGCCATTTCTCCACTATCAATTTTGAGAGAGAGACCATTTAAAATAGTTTTTTCTGCAACCTCTACAACAAGGTCATTAATTTCTAATGAAATAGCCAAAGTACATACCTCTTATTTAATGTTATCCTACCGAACCCTCTAGACTTACGCCTAAGAGCTTTTGCGCTTCCACTGCAAATTCCATAGGAAGCTTTTTTAATACCTCTTTACAAAAACCATTAACAATAAGTGATACTGCTTCCTCCGGATCTAGCCCTCTTTGCTGACAATAAAATAATTGTTCATCACTTATTTTGGAAGTTGTTGCTTCATGAGCTATTTGCGCGGTATCATTTCTAGAATCAATATAAGGAACGGTATGACCTCCACATTGGTTTCCTATTAGTAAAGAGTCACATTGAGAAAAATTAGTAGCATTTTTTGCTCCTGCCTGCATTCTCACTAACCCTCTATAAGTTTGTTGTCCACGACCTGCAGATATGCCTTTTGAAATAATCGTAGATTTGGTATTTTTTCCAATATGAATCATTTTTGTCCCAGTATCGGCTTGTTGTTTTCTATTAGATATAGCAACCGAATAAAACTCACCTGACGACCCATCTCCTTGTAATAAAACTGATGGATACTTCCATGTAATAGAAGAACCAGTCTCTACCTGTGTCCATGAAATTCTTGAATTAACTCCTCGACAAGCTCCTCTTTTAGTAACAAAATTATATATACCACCTTTACCATTTTCATCTCCTGGGTACCAATTTTGCACTGTTGAATACTTAATTTCTGCATTATCTAAAGCTATTAATTCAACAACTGCTGCATGAAGTTGGTTATCATCCCGCATAGGAGCAGTACAACCTTCTAAATAAGAAACATATGAACCTTCGTCTGCTATTATTAATGTTCTTTCAAATTGTCCTGTATCAGCTGCATTAATTCTAAAATATGTACTTAAATCCATAGGACATCTCACACCTGGAGGAATATAGACAAATGAGCCATCAGAATAAACGGCGGAATTAAGCGCTGCATAAAAATTATCGGTCTGAGGAACAACTGATCCCATATACTTTTTTATTAAATCTGGATGAGTTTTTATAGCTTCAGAAATAGGACAAAAAACTATTCCTAATTCCGCTAATTTAGATTTAAACGTAGTTGCAACAGATACTGAATCAAATACCGCATCTACAGCTATGTTTTCTGATCCTGCTATACCAGCAAGCATTTCTTGTTCCTTGAGTGGTATACCTAATTTATTATAAGTAGCTAATATTTCTGGGTCTATCTCATCTAAACTTTTAGGTTTATCTGCATCTGTTTTTGGTGCTGCATAGTAATATGCATCTTGGAAATCAATCTCTGGAAAATGAATATTTGCCCATTTAGGATTATCACTTTTCATATTTAGCCATTTTTTATATGAATCTAGTCTCCATTCCAATAACCATTCTGGCTCATCATTTTTATTAGATATAAATTTAACTATATCTTCATTTAAACCTTTAGGAGCAAATTCCGTCTCAACCTCTGTTACAAAACCATACTTATAATCTTTTGTGGCTTTTTCTACTGTTTCAATTGTCTTATTATCAACTGCCATTAATTTTCCAAATGATTAAATTTACTATTTATTGTACCAATTTTACTATTCCTAAAATTCTGAATAGGCTTGGACATTTCTTCTATAGATACGGAATTTAAAGCATTACTTACTGCATTATTAATTATCTGCCAATTACTATGAGATGGACACATAGCGGCTAACCCACAAGTATGATTAGATTCTTCAATACAAACTGTGAGTGCTACTTTACCATCTATAACATCTATTATATTACCTACAGAAATATCTTTCGCATCAGTTAAGAGTTTGTATCCTCCGGCAACCCCCCTAACTGAAGAAATAATTTTTGATTTAGTTAATTTTGTTAAAATTTTACTAACTGTAGTTATAGGTAAAGAAGTTTGCAAGGATAGATCTTGTGCGCTAAAAACTTTATCCTTTTTTATACTCATCCTACAAACTAAGAGGACCGCATAATCTGCCATTCTAGATACTTTTATCATATTTACCTCATATAACGCTATATACACGTATATATAGTATTCAAGACTAAATTGGTCAAGTATTAATTACCTGGGAAGATCAGTTTTTCCCATAAGAAATTTGTCAATTGAATGTGCTGCCTGTCGACCTTCTCTTATTGCCCACACTACGAGTGATTGACCTCTCCTCATATCACCCGCCGAGAAGACTCCATCTATAGAAGTCATGTAATCATCTTGATTTGCCAATATATTACCTCGAGAATCTAAATCCAGATTTGATTTAAAGTTAATATTTTTAGTGATTGGTCCCAAAAAGCCCATAGCTAGAAGCACTAAATCAGCCTCAATATTAAACTCCGTGTTTGGAATAATTTTTAAATCTGCATCAACTTTATTACATACCAACCCATTTATTTTTCCATCTTTTCCAATGAATTTTGACGTCAATACTGAAAAATCTCTATGTGCCCCTTCTTCTTGTGAGCTTGAAACACGCATCTTTAAAGGCCAGTTTGGCCATGTAAGACTTTTATTTTCTTTTTCTGGAGGAATGGGCATAATTTCTAACTGTGTAACTTTAGATGCACCTTGCCTTATAGAAGTTCCAATACAATCAGAACCTGTATCGCCCCCTCCAATTACAACTACATTTTTATCCTTTGCACTAATAAAATTAGTAGGCATTTTCATCTCACCTGAAACAATTTTATTTTGTTTAGGTAAAAAATCCATAGCAAACTCAATACCCTGCAAATTGCGTCCTGGAATATCTAAATTTCGAGGTATCTCTGCTCCTCCAGTTAATAAAACTGCATCATAATCATTTGCTAAATCTTTAAATTCAATATCTTTTCCAACTTCTGTATTATTTTTTACAATCAAACCTTCTGCTTCCATCTGTTCTTGTCTTCTATCAATTAATTGTTTTTCCATCTTAAAATCAGGTATACCATATCTCAATAACCCTCCAATTTTTTGATGTTTTTCAAACAAAACTACATCATGCCCCGCTCTAAGAAGCTGCTGAGCAGCTGCCATTCCTGCGGGCCCTGATCCAACAATAGCTACGCTTTTATTAGTTTTATTTTTAGGTAATTGGGGTGCTATCAATCCCTTTTCCCACGCATTATCGACTATTGCACATTCTATAGATTTAATAGTTACTGGTTTATCATCTATATTTAATGTACAAGATTCTTCACAAGGTGCAGGACATATTCTACCTGTAAATTCAGGAAAGTTATTAGTAGAATGCAAAACTTTAATAGCCTCTTCCCATTGATTGTTATAAACTAAATCATTCCAATCTGGTATAATATTATTTACAGGACAACCAGTATGACAATATGGTATTCCACAATCCATACACCTAGCACCCTGCTTAGATAAATCTGTTTTATCTAATTTTACAGTAAATTCCTGAAAATTCTTAATTCTTTCTTTTACTGGTTTATAAGATTTATCTTTTCTTTCAATTTCTAAAAACCCTGTTATTTTTCCCATATTTACCCTATTTTAAGCTATTTTATATTTAGTAGATTTATCATCTTTTTTTTCTAATAAGACATTTTTATAATCTATTGGCATAATTTTTTTAAACAGTTTTATAGACTCTTCCCAATTCTTTAAAATTTCATCACCCAATTTACTAGAAGTAAATTTTACATGTCTTTCAATTAAAAACTTAATTTTGTAATTATCCCCCTCAAGCATATTATCTTTCATTTGATCAATAGTTTTATAAGAGGAATTTATAAAGCTCAACTCTTCTACTTCCACCATTTCACTATTCAAATATAATCCGACTGTATTGTCTGGATCGTAAATATAAGCAACACCTCCGCTCATTCCAGCGGCAAAATTTCTTCCAATACTTCCTAAACACAAAACAATTCCTCCAGTCATATATTCACAGCCATGATCGCCCACACCTTCTATTACTGCTATTGCTCCAGAATTTCTAACACAAAAACGCTCACCGGCTATACCGTTAAAATAACACTCGCCAGAAATTGCGCCATATAAAACAGTATTACCAATTATCATGGACTCTTCAGATACTATTGTTGAATTAGAAGGCGGTTTAACAATAAGCTTTCCTCCTGACAATCCCTTGCCTACATAGTCATTTGCTTCTCCAGACAAATCAAACGTTACACCTTTAGATAAAAAAGCACCAAAAGATTGGCCTGCTGTTCCATCTATTTTAACTAAAATTTGATCTTCATTCAAACCAGAATGTCCTTTGACTGATGCTATAGCACCGGAAGTCATAGCCCCAAAAGTCCTGTCTGTATTTTTTATTGTTAAAGAAATTTCTTCATTACTATCTTCTTTTAATACTTTTTCAACTAAAGGTAGTAACTTTTTATCTAAAATATTATTTATAGGATGTTTCTGCTCTTCACAATTATAAAATTTTATATTTTTATCAACTTTAGGTTTAAAGAAAAGTTTTGAAAAATCTAAACCTAAACTTTTCCATTTCTCGATGGCAAAGGTAGTATTTAATTTTTCTACTTGCCCAATCATATCATTAAATTTTTTATATCCCAACTTTGCCATTAAAATTCTTACTTCTTCTGCTACGAAGAAAAAATAATTGATTACATGCTCAGGCAAACCAGTAAATTTTTTTCTTAATTCTGGGTTTTGAGTTGCTATTCCTACAGGACAAGTATTTAAATGACACTTTCTCATCATTATACATCCTGAAGCTATTAAAGGTGCAGTAGCAAAACCAAATTCATCTGCACCTAACAATGCTCCAATTACAACATCTCTTCCTGTTCTTAAACCTCCATCAACTTGTAATGATATTCTTCCTCTTAAACCATTCAAAACTAATGTTTGTTGAGTTTCTGCTAAGCCTATTTCCCAAGGAGACCCTGCATGTTTAATAGACGTTAACGGACTAGCACCTGTTCCGCCTTCAAAACCAGCAATAGTTATATGGTCAGCTCTTGCTTTGGCAACACCTGCTGCTACTGTTCCAACTCCAATTTCTGAAACTAATTTTACACTTATTCTAGCTTTCGAATTAACATTTTTTAAATCGAAAATAAGTTGCGCCAAATCTTCTATAGAA
Organism: Candidatus Pelagibacterales bacterium; assembly: GCA_002715265.1. GTDB lineage: Bacteria > Pseudomonadota > Alphaproteobacteria > TMED109 > TMED109. Next base: position 85,814 of record PAYS01000017.1, on the reverse strand, counting down.
TAAATATCATGATGTGGGGGAGGAGATATAAGGCCTACCCCTGGTGTTGAGTGTCTAACTTTAGCTATAATAGGATCTACTTTATGTCCAGGTAATTGACCACCTTCTCCAGGTTTAGCTCCTTGCGCTATTTTAATTTGAATATCATCAGCATTAACTAAATACTCTGTAGTTACTCCAAACCTACCTGAAGCAACTTGTTTAATTGCAGACCTCATAGAAGTTCCATCGGGCTGAGTTTTAAATCTATCTACTTCTTCTCCACCTTCTCCTGTATTAGACTTGCCACCTATTGCATTCATTGCAATAGCTAATGTTGTATGAGCTTCTCGAGAAATAGAACCAAAAGACATAGCTCCTGTAGCAAATCTTTTTACTATATTTTCAGCCGATTCTATCTCATCAATATTTAATGGCTCTTTAGCAAAATTTAATTCAAACATACCTCTAGGAGTCATTTTTTGTATTGCCTGTTCATTAATAGCCTTTGCATATTCATCATATTTTTCTTGAGATTTTCCTCTAACTGCATGCTGTAAATCTCTAACTGAAGTAGGTGTCCATACATGATCTTCGCCACGCAATCTATATGCATAATCACCTCCAACATCTAACATATTTTCTAATATCGGCTCTTGTCCATAAGCCCTAGCATGACATTCTATAGTTGAAGTCAATATATCTTCGATTGATAAACCTTCTATTTTAGAAGGAGTTCCAGGAAAATACTCATTTACAAAATCATTAGATAGCCCTACTGCATCAAATATCTGAGCTCCATTATAAGATTGATAAGTAGAAATACCCATTTTAGACATGACTTTTAAAATACCTTTTCCAATTGCCTGCACATAATTCTTACAAGCCTCTTCATAACTTACTGACACCGAAGGAGCATTTATTAAGTCTTTTATAGTTTCAAATGCCAAATATGGGTTTATAGCATCAGCTCCATATCCTGCTAATACACAATAATGATGAATCTCTCTAGCTTCTCCGGTTTCTATTGCAATACCAATTTTTGTTCTTAATCCAGTTCTTACTAAATGCTGATGCACGGAAGACAATGCTAATAGCATAGGAATAGCATACCTATCTTTAGATATATTCCTATCCGAAATAATAATTATATTACATCCATCTATAATAGCTTTTTCCGAATTAGATTTTAATCGTTCAATTGTTTTTTTCATTCCAGATAAGCCCTCCTGTTTTGCAGAAGTTGCATCGAGTATGAAAGGTTTGTATCCTATATCTGATTTTTCTATATTTTTTATTAAATTTATTTCATTATTACTAAGAATAGGCTGATCTAACATTAAACATTTAGAATTTACTGGCTCAACTGATAATAAATTCTTCCTTGGTCCCAAAATACTCATCAGGCTCATAACCATTTTTTCACGTATAGGATCTATTGCAGGATTAGTAACCTGAGCAAATAATTGTTTAAAAAAATTATATAAAAGCTTATGTTTTGAGGATAATACAGCTAATGGTGTGTCTGTGCCCATAGAACCAGTTGCTTCTTGCGCGGAATTAATCATAGGTTCTATTAAAAATTTTATATCTTCTTGTGTGTATCCAAAAGCCTGCTGAACATCTAATTTATCTTTCTTAGATAAATTTAACTCTTCATGTTCAACCTTTCGCAAATCGTCTAATTTAACTCTATTTTGATCTACTATTGAAACGTATGGGTGCTTTTCTATAAGAGATTTTTTCACTTCTTCATCTGTAATTATTGATCCTTTCTGTAAATCTATTAAAAGCATACGACCTGGTTGCAATCTCCACTTTTCTTTAATTTGATCTTCAGGGTATGGTAATACCCCCATTTCAGAAGACAGTATTATTTTATCATCTTTAGTTACAAAATATCTTGCTGGCCTGAGACCATTTCTATCAAGTGTAGCTCCAATTTGTTTTCCGTCAGTAAATGCAACTGCTGCAGGACCATCCCAAGGTTCCATAATAGAAGAATTATATTCATAAAAAGCCCTTCTATTTTTATCCATAAGCTTATTATCCTTCCAGGATTCTGGTATTAATAACATCATTGCATGCGCTAAACTATATCCACCCATCACAAGAAGCTCTAAAGCATTATCAAAACACGCTGAATCTGATTGACCTTCTGCTATTACTGGCCATATTTTTTTTAAGTCATCATTTAACATCTTAGAAGTCATAATATGTTTTCTAGCATTCATCCAATTCACATTACCTCTTAATGTGTTAATCTCTCCGTTATGACATATCATTCTAAAAGGCTGTGCTAAATCCCACGATGGAAAAGTATTTGTAGAAAACCTCTGATGGACTAATGCTAAAGCACTAACCACTCTTTTATCTTGTAAATCAGGAAAATAGTTTCCTACAGTATCAGATAAAAGCATACCTTTATAATTTAATGTTCTAGATGAAAAAGAGCATACATATAATATATTTTGTTTACCTGAGGCTTCATCATCTCTCAATTTATTAGAAAATTGTTTTCTTAAAACATATATTCTTCTCTCAAATGCGTCTTGATTAAAATTTTTTTCAGAAGCAGCTACAAATGCTTGCTTTATTATTGGAGCAGAAGAATTTACCGAACTGGATACTGCTTTTTCTGATACAGGAACATTCCTCCAACCTAAAAATTTCTCATCCGAAGTGCTTATCAAATCCTCTAAAATTTTTTCACAATATTTTTGCTTATCAGGCTCTGCTGCCATAAAAATTTGTGCTACTGCATATTTTCCTTCTTCTGGCAAGTTAATGCCTAAACTTTTGCATTCTTGCCTAAGAAATAAATCTGGTATTTGCAATAATAATCCTGCACCATCTCCCATGGTAGGATCTGCTCCAACAGCACCTCTATGAGTCAAGTTTTCAAGTATTTTTAGCCCATCCTGTATTATTGAATGATCTTTATTACCTCTTATGTTCGCAACAAAACCTATGCCACATGAATCATGCTCCAAATTAGCATCATATAAACCTTGACTTGTGGGTCTATCAGAAAAGTTCTTTTTTACAAATTTTTTATCCATAACTCACTTACTTTAATTTTTAGCCATCTAATTTAATCTAATAAAAATCCATGGAGGTGGAGACTAAACAAAATTTTACTTACAATCAAACATTAATATAAATAAATTAACTCTTTAAAAATAAATAAAATATTGTATTTACACTTTCAAATTACTATTTACCTCTATAGAGAATGACTGTTAAAAAAGATATAAAACTGGAAAAACATAAATGTTTAAGTTTATAAATATAATATAACATACCTCTCACATTACAACATAGTAAAAATAACAAAAATTTAAAGGAATAATATGAAAAAAACTAAAATTTACTTTGAAGATATTAAAGAAGGTGACAGTTATAAATTAGGCCCTTTATTTGTCTCAAAAGAAGAGGTAATAGATTTTGCTAAAAAATATGACCCTCAACCTTTTCACATAAGTGAAGAAAAAGCGAAAGAATCATTATTTGGAGGATTATGTGCTTCTGGATGGCACACCTGTGCATTATATATGAAAATGTTATGCGATAGTTTTATAAAAAACCTTGCCTCTTTAGGTTCGCCTGGAATGAATGAAATTAGATGGATAAAGCCACTATTTCCAAATCAAGAAATTTTTGGCAATGTAACTATAATAAGTAAAAAACCAAGCAAATCAAAACCTAACATTGGCAGTATGATAACTAAGTCTGAAGTTTATAATGAAAATAAAGAACTTATTATGACTCTGGAAAGTATAAGTATAGTGAGAAAAAGAAATGAAAAATAATAAAAAGTTTTCAAATAAACAATACACTATCTCAGGAGAAAAAAGAGCTTATGTTAATTTTAATGGTTTAAAAACTTTATGGTTTAATACAGGAACATTATGTAATCTAAGTTGTAAAGATTGCTATATAGAATCAAGTCCTAAAAATGATAGACTCCTTTATTTATCACATGAAGATGTTTGTAAATATTTAAACGAGATTGAAACATCAAATATTAATTGCAAATCTATAGGCATTACTGGAGGAGAACCATTCATGAATAAGGATATTATCAAAATTATCTCCACATGTTTAAATAAGGATCGCGAGTTATTAATCTTAACTAATGCAATGCAACCGTTACAAAATAAAAAATGTATGTTATTAAATTTTCAAGAAAATAATAATTTAAAATTTCGTATCTCTTTAGATCACTACACTAAAGAAAAACATGAAAAAATTAGAGGCAAAAATAGTTGGGATAAAACTATTAATGGCATTATCTGGCTTCATAATAATAATTTTAATATTAGTATTGCTTCCAGATCTTTATATGAAAATGAAAATCTTTTAAGAAAAGGTTATAAAAATCTATTTGAACAATTGAACCTAAATTTAGATGTCTGTAATAATAATGATTTAGTTTTATTTCCTGAAATGAACAACCTCACAGATACACCAGAAATAACTACAGCCTGTTGGAGCTTGCTAGGTGTAAACCCAAATAACTTAATGTGTTCAAATTCACGAATGATTGTAAAAAGAAAAGAGAATAATAAAACTCATGTTGTTGCATGCACTTTGTTGCCATATACAAAAGAATATGATTATGGTGAAGACCTAAATAATTCTTTTAAAACAACTTATTTAAATCATCCACATTGCTCTAAATTTTGTGTTCTTGGTGGTGCTAACTGTATAAATAATTAATTTATGGTGAAATTAAATGAATAATAAATCTTATGTAAAAAATAATATCGTTTATCCTTATACTGAAGTTACACAGAATATTCGAGTTAGTGTTAATACTAATTATTTATCTGATCAATCCGAACCAGATAAAAATTTATGGCTATGGTCATATCATATTTTAATTGAAAATCTTAATAAATCTTCAGTAAAACTTATAGATAGACATTGGAAAATTACTGATTGTACTGGATATATACAAGAAGTTAAAGGCGAAGGAGTTGTTGGAAAACAGCCAAAAATTGATCCTAATAATTATTTTGAATATTCTAGTGGCACACCATTAAGAGTATCTTCTGGTTTTATGACTGGAAGTTATGGAATGAAATGGCGTAATAATGAATACTTTAAAATTAATATTCCAACATTTTCATTAGATGTGCCTTCCAGTAATAAAATAATAAATTAGTATTTTAATAACATAAATAGGTTTAATATATTTTAATATTAACTCTGGATATTTATATGAATATTAGGTCAGTTTTATACATTCTTGGGATATTAACCTCAACATTAGGATGTATGATGTTATTTCCAGCAATTTTTAATTTTATAAAACATGAAAATGAATGGACTATATTTGCCTCAACAGGAATTATTATATTTTTTATTGGAATGACAATAATTCTGGCATTTAAAAGTAAAGAGCTTAAAATTGGAAACAAAGAAACATTTTTACTAACTTTTCTGTCGTGGTTTATATTAGCCTCCATATCAGCATTGCCATTTTATCTATCAAATTTAAATTTAAGTTATACTGACTCTTTTTTTGAGGCAACAAGTGGCATAACTACTACAGGTTCTACTATTATAAAAGATTTAAATGATGCTTCGGCCGGATTGCTCTTATGGAGATCAATTTTACAATGGCTAGGTGGTATTGGAATAATAGTAATGGCTGTAGCTGCATTACCTTTACTTCATATAAGTGGCTTACAACTTTTTTTCTCTGAACAAACAGAAGGCACAGACAAACTTAAAGAAAGTGTTAAAAAAATAGCAACCTCTATAATAATAATATATGGGGCTTTAACAATAATTTGTGCTCTATTTTTAAAAATAGCGGGCATGCCATTTTTTGACTCCATATGCCATGCAATGACAACCTTAGCGACAGGAGGATATTCAACACAAAATAACTCCATAGCTCATTACAATAGCAGCCTCATAGAATTAATTATTATTACAGGAATGATACTTGCTAGCCTACCATTTATATTATTTGTAAAATCTTTAAATAACATTAATCATTTAATATTTGATAGCCAAGTCAAAAACTTTATTTTACTCATTTTAATTTCTATATTCATGATGACTTTATGGCTTCATTATAAAATTGATATTGATATATTTAAAGCTACTAGAATTGCTGCATTTAATGTTATTTCTATAATTACAGGAACAGGGTATTCAACATCAGATTTTACTCAATGGGGATCTTTTGCAATAGCATTACTATTCATTTTTATGTTTGTAGGAGGTTGCACTGGATCTACTACTGGTGGAATTAAAATATTTCGCCTACAAATTTTGTTTAAAGTAATAGTTCAACAAATAAAAACAATTATTAAACCACATCAAGTAATAAATATATCTTATGAAAAATCTACTCTTGAAGATAAAACTATATTATCAATCTTATCCCTAATATTTCTATTTATTTTTACTACATTGTTAGTCGCTGCAATATTATCTTTTTTAGGAATAGACATGCTCTCTTCATTATCAGCTGCAGCTACAGCCATAGCTGTAGTTGGACCAGGACTCAGCAATGAAATAGGTCCATCGGGAAATTTTAGTCAATTTCCGGATGCTGCTAAATGGACGCTTTCTCTAGCTATGATAATTGGTAGAATAGAATTTTTTGCTGTATTAATTTTATTTATTCCTTCTTTTTGGAGAAAATAATAGTCAAGAAATCAATTTAATCTTTTTAAAAAATATTTTTATATCATTTTGAATAACTATTAATGAAGGCACCAAAAATAAAACTAAAAATGTTGTTGCTATTAAACCAAAAACAATTGTTATGACCATTGGTTTTAGAAATTGAGCCTGCGTACTCCTTTCAAACAAAAGTGGGGTTAAACCACAAATTGTAGTTAATGATGTTAAAAAAACAGCTCTAAGTCTCTCCTTAGCTCCCTCAATTGCAGCAGAAAATATAATTAATCCTTCTCGTATTTTTTTGTTTATAGTCGAAACCATTATTATTGAATCATTAATAACAATACCTGATAAACCTAATAAGGCTACTAAAGATAATATTGTCATATCATAACCGGTAACCCAATGACCAATTATAGAACCTAATGCAGCAAAAGGAATTATGCTCATTACTATTAATGGTCTGGAATAAGAAGAAAATATAGCTGATAATATTATATATATTATTATTAAACCAATAATTGTTCCTAATTTCATATCATTTAAAGTTTCCTTTTGTTCTTCAGACCTACCTGAAAATCTCCATGAAAAATTATTTTCTTTAGCTATTAAATCTAAAGGCCCATTAGAAAGTTCTGTCAATATCGTAGCAGGAGAAGTTACACTTTCGTCTAGTTCTGCAGTAATAGATACCTCAGATTGCCCATTTTCTCTTCTTATAATTGAAAATCCTTTATCATATTTTATATCCGTTAACTGATATAATGGTATAAAATCCCGATCTTGTGATAAAATTAACATATTTTTTAAATCATATTCTTTTAAATTTGAATCATCATATTTTACCCTAATTAAAATTTCCTCCATACCATCTGAAAACCTTCTTGCTACAACACCACTAAAAGCTGCCTGTATTTGATTAGCTATATCCAAAATAGTCATATTCATAGATCTTGCTAAAGGTTTTAATTCTAGTACTAATTCCTCTTTACCCCATGGAAGGTCATCATAAATATCTGTAACCCCTTCATAATTAGATAACAAACTTTTTATTTCAGAGGCAACATACTTTGATTTTATAATTTTTTCTGATTTATCATTAGGTGTAATTCTTATATCAATATCCTTGCCCGGTGGCCCTTGTCTTTTTGAAATAATTGATAATGCTTCTAAACCCGCAACTTTATCTAAATTTTTTCTCCATAAACTTATTAAACTATCTACTCTTGTAATTCTTTTATCTGAAGGAAGTAATTCAACTATCATTGACCCCATATGCTGTCCCTGTATTTGATTCACACTTCCAGGCAAACCCAATGACCTTCCTACAACAGAAAAGTAGGTTTTTACCTCTTTATTAACATCTGCTTTTGATAAAGATTTTTCTAGATTTAGAATCATTTCTTCAGTCTTAGATTTATTAGTGCCAGGAGAAAAATTAAAATTTGCATAAATTATATCAGGTTCAGGAGAGGGAAAAAACACAAAAGCAACTCTTCCACCAATCATTATTCCCAATACCAGTATTAGAGAGGCAAAAACAATTGATAGAGTAGTATATCGGTATTTTACTGCTAATGTGACAAATCTATTAAAAGTATTATTTTTAAATCTATTAAAATTATCATTAAATTTTATTCGAAATTTGGATATATTTAATTTATCTATACTTAAAGCCATTGTTAAATGGCCTGGTAAAATTAAAAAACATTCTATTAATGAAGCAATTAAAACAGCAATAGCAACCAATGGAATTGCTTCAATTACTTGCCCAATAATACCTGTAATTAAAAAAATAGGAATAAATGCTGCAACTGTTGTAATTGCTGCAGTAAATACTGGAATGAACATTGTTCTAGCTCCATCGTAAGCCGAATTTTCCGGATTTATACCGGAATCATGACGAAATTGAGCATGTTCAGCGACAACAATAGCATCATCTACAATAATTCCTAACATCATTATTAAAGCAAACAGACTTACCATATTGATACTTTGTCCTGAAACAAGCATAACTCCCAAAGTACCTAACAAAGCAATAGGAATTCCAAATGCAACCCAAAATGCTACTTTTCCTGATAAGAATAAAAATAATATCGATACAACTAAAACTAATCCGCCTAAACCATTTTTTATTAATAATGAAATTCTGTCTCTCACGGATTGAACACTTAAATCGTATATTTTTAATTGGACATTAGATAAGGTTGTATTTTTAAATTCACTTACATAATTTTCTAGTATATTTGCCATTTTTAGAGCATCTCTGCCAGATGCTCTTTTTACATCAAGACTTATAGCTCTTTTTCCATTAATCAAACCATATTGCCCTTCTTTGTCAAAGACCATATCAATTTCAGCTACATCGCTTAAAAGTATTTTTTCACCCTCCTTACCAATTTTTATTTCAAGATCTGCAATCTGATCTATATTATTTTTTTCACCAAAGAACTTTATTTTTCTTCTTTCAGAATCCTCTATGGTTCCAATAGGAACATCCTCACTTAAAGAGAAAATTTTATTTGAAATTTCTTCAAGAGATAAATTAAAGCGCATTAATGATAGGGAATTAAGTAATATATTAATTTCTTTATTTCTCATCCCTAATATATTTATTTTATCTATACCTAAATTTAATAAATCATCTCTAATTTTTTGCGCATTTTCTCTTAACTTTTCTTCACTCACATCTCCATAAAGCAAAACTCTTCCAACAGTTTCATATCTAATTATTCTTCTAATTTTTGGCTTTTCTGCATCTTCAGGTAGACTTAATATTCTATCTACAGTTGAAGTCACATCAGATAGAGCTCTTTGCATATCAGTATCTTTTACAAACTCAATACTTAATTGAGCTAAACCTTCTCGTGAAGTAGAATTTACATTTCTGACGCCATCAATAATTCTTAATTTGGGTTCAATAGATTTTATAATTCTATTTTCTACATCTCTAGGACTCGCACTCTTCCAATCAACACTAACGGTAATCAAATCAAAACCAAAATCTGGTAATGACTGGACATTTAGCTTAGTCAAGCCAAGTAATCCAAATAATATTATTAAAATCATTAGAGCATTAGAAGCGGTTTTATGTATTGAAAATAATTTAAGAATATCCATTAAATTACCTAAATTTATTTTTTAGAACTAAGTATAGGTTTAACTTGCATATTATCCTGCATATCACTCAACCTAGTAATAACTAGAGATTTACCGGCTAATTCTTCGTCTTTTATTAATAGACCATTTTTTTCTTCACCAATAATTTTTATTTTGGTTTTTTTCAAAGTATTACCATTCATAATATAAATATATTTATTATTAAAAACGGCTGAATAAGGAATTTTTATAGATTTATAATTTATCTTTCTTTGCATATTAATTTCTACAAATGCTCCTATAGGAATGCTATTTAAATTTTCTGTTAACTCGGCATATAAATATATGCCCGCAGTATTACTATTCAATTCTCCATCAATTCTTTTTATAACTCCTTCTGAAGAGTAAACTGTTTTTCCTACTGACCATTTAATTTGAACTAACGAGCCAATACCTCTATCTTTAAATTTTAACAAATTATTGTAATCTTCTCCTCCAATGAAAAACTTTACTTCTAAATTTTCAGTATCTTTAAGTACTCCTAATAATTCATTACTAAATATTTCTTGTCCCTCATAAATTTTAAAATTTTCAATATAGCCTGAAAATGGCGCAATAACCTTTGAGTTAAATAAATCATTTTCATATCTTTCAATAATGATATTAATTTTATTAAGCTGTATTTCATTTGTCTTTAAATTAAAACTTAGCACATCAATTAGTTCACTTGTATTTATTAAACTTTCCTCTAAACGACTTATAGAAATACGCAAGTCATCAAGAGAGTTTTTAGAAATTGAACTACCCTCAATATTCAATTTATTTTCTAATTGCTTACTTAATATATTTTTTTGGTTAGCAATCTGATTTTTATATAACTTTTTACTTACTATCTGTTTTGATAATTTTTCAATATTATAGCTTATAATTTTTCTTTCCGCTTTATTTTGCTCAATATTATTCTCTATCTCAAATGGATCTATACTGAATATTAAATCTCCCTTTTTAATAAATGAACCGTCTCCGACCATACCCACTTCATATATTTTTCCATTTGTAGGAAATTTTATATCAATCACTTTTTCACTAATAACCTCTCCAAAAGAATTAATATTCGAAGAAAAATAATCAGATTCTAACTTTTCTATCTCAACCACAGGAAATTCTGTAATATTCTTTTTTGAATGTGCCACTGGTTTAGTATTTACAAATAACACATAAAATAATGCAGATATAAATATCACTAAAAATGGAAAAATTATTGATTTACTAAATATTTTCATGAATTCCTCTTAAAGTAATATAAATATACTTAACATTATATATTTTTGGATTATTACAAAATTAAAAATCAATTTAACCTATTATTAATAATTGATAAAAATTCGCTTTTATTCAAACCTTTATTTATTTTTTCTAAAAATTTAACCTCTACAATACCAGGCTGTTTAATAAAACCATTTTTCTTCCAAACATGCCCTGTACTAATATGTATGGGAATTATAGGTTTATCCAGATATTTGTAAAATGCAAATATTCCTGATTGAACTCTAATATTTTGTCCAACTCCTATTCTAGTCCCGTGAGGAAATATAATTATATTTTTACCTGAATTAGCATATTCTCTGACTTTGTTTACCATTTTTAATAAAGTTTTAGATTTACCCTTTCTATTAATAATAATATGCCCACTTCTCCACACAAAAAGTCCATAAAACGGAACATATAATAATTCTTTCTTAACAATGTATTTAATATCAAGATTATATGCTAAAAATAATATAGTATCTAACATTGACTCGTGACGTACAGCAAATATTACACCATTTTTATTAATTTGATTTTGATCACTAATTTTTATTAAAACGCCACAAACATTTTTTAACAAAAATAAAACAATTTTTGCCCAGCAATAAGCAATAATCAATGTTGACCTTCTACTAATTAAAAAAGGAAACAAAAATAATGCCATGATGGAACTTATAAGAAAAAATAATATATTAAAAATCAAGGACCTTATTATCAATTTAATATCCAATAGTAAATTATCTGCGCATGAGAAATTATGTATTTTAAATGTTCAACTATTAAGGTATAAAATGCTCTAGGCTCCCTAACTAAATAAGTAAAATTTAATTTTATTGAAGCTAGCTTTTTTGGAAAAATTTCAACATTATTTATAACACCTCTAAATAATAATAATGACCTTTTCATATGCCAATTATCTGTAACCAATAAAAAGCTTTTAATATTGTTCTCTGAAATCCAATTTGAAGTTTCTAATGCATTTTGAATAGTATTTTTTGCTTCAAATCCAAGTGTAATATTATTTTTATTAAAACTTTGATCAATCGGCAGGTCTGAAAATTTAACTCCTTCTCCTACTCCACTGATTAATATCTTGAGTTTGGGATTATTTTCCATATATCCTAGACCTAAACCAAGCCTACCTTTAGAACCCGTTAAAATTACTACTGCATCTAAATTTTTTGGGTCATCATAAGTATAATTAATGTCATCAAGAAATATACAAAATGATAATAAATATAATAATAATATAATTAAAAAAATAATTATAAATTTTTCTTTAAGCAATTTATTTTCCAAAAATATATATGTTTTTATATTAATAAGTAATATTATACTCTAACTAAAAAGATAATATAACCAAAACAGGAATTTTAAATTTGATAATACAATGCCCTAATTGTAAGACTAAGTTTAAAGTAGATAATAACTTAATTCCATCTGAAGGAAAGAAAGTTAAATGTTCTCAATGCGGTGAAATATGGAAAACAAATAGAGATGATGAAATTTCTTCACTTTCAGGCTTATGGCTTTTTTGGATAATTACTATTTTACTAACCTCCATAATTATTTATATTGGCCTTATTATAGTTTACGGGAACAAAATTCCTATTCCACAAATTTTAATAAATATACTTATAGATTTAGGTGTTCCAATTGAGGGAGGAAATTTATTTGGTAGAAACTTTAGCAGATAATTAATACCAGTCTAACAAACTATCAACATACTTTCTTTCGACTGATCCTTCTTGAGAAGATTCAGCTTTTTTATATAACTCTTTAACAATTTCTTTGGCTTTAGTCACATTTTGTTGACTTGGCAATCCTATGTCTCCACCAGGAGAAGTCCCTTGACCAGGAGGAACTCTTCCTAGAGGATCTCTTTGATCTCTACTATTATTATTTCCACTATCTCCTGCCATTTGACTTGGTCCATCTCCTGAATGCATTTTATCAATTTTTTCTGCCGCTTTTTTTAGTTCTTCTATAGCCCTACCTTGAGCTGTTTGAGCTCTATCTGGCCTTCCTCTTTGTAACTCTCTTTCAGCTTGCTTCATTGCTCTTTCAGCTCTTCCTAATTCTTCAGGCATTGGATTATCAGATTCACTAATTTCGTGCATAACATCTTCTAATTGTTTTCTAAGCATTTCTTGTTCTTTTCCAGCATTTACAGGTCCTGAACCAGGTGTCTTTTGATCTGCTTGCGCAGAATTAAGTGATTGTTCAAATGAATCTTCCATAAGAGCTTCTTGTTCTTGCATCATTTCAGAAATTTGCTGCATTGCCATAGGAGTTTCAGCTCCTTCTTGCTCTCCTAAAGCTTCCCCTAAAGCATCTCTATCCATAGCTTCCGTCATATCTTGCATATTTTCTAACTGTTCTTGAGCCTCGTCTAAAGAACCAGAGGCAGCTAAATCAGCAATTTCTTCTAATTTTTCCTCTAAGTTTTCTTTATCATTTGCCTGAGCCCCATTTTCTCCACCACGATCTCCTGGATTATCTGACTCTGATAATTGTGGAGCATCAATATCCATTGGATTTTCTAATTCCTCTAAATATTTTTTTAGCGCAGTATCTAAGTTAGAAACCATATCATCAATTTCAGTTCCTTCATTTCCTTGAGATAAAGCTTCTCTTAAATCTTCTTGCGCTCTTCTTAATTCATTTTCTGCTACAGCTAACTGGCCAGATTCAATAAATAAAGCTGTTTTCCATAGCAAATCAATAACAAAATTATAATTATTTGAATTTAATGTTTTAGCATTTTTATCTTTGTTTAAAATATTCGCAGCTTCTAAGAGCCATTCCTTGGCAATATTTAATTTATTTTCAAATTCAGGAGATTCTGAAATTTCTTCCAAAATTTGCCCTACATTATGAGGAGTGTCTTTTCCCCATGCTAAACTTTTTCTTTGGTTAATAACTGAAAGTGCAATAAGATTATTAAATTGCTTTTCAGGTAATAAAATTTCTACTACATCACTTTTACCTTTTTGCCCAACAAAATCCTCAACATTTAAAACAATATTCACTGGCAATCCTGCCCAAATATGTTCAGTCAAATCATGATAGTACCTACCAAATGTCTGTATTTCATCACTGTTTTCAAATGGAATATTAAATTTTATCTGATCCTGAGTTTTAATTTCTAGCTTATTTTTTAACGATATTTCCGCAAATAACTTAATAACAGAATAGTCATCCCCAAAAACATAATTAATATCTAATATTCCTTTTATTGTAGATTTGGGATTTTCAATAAATTCCACAGTAGGAATTTTATCAGGAATAGATTTTATATATTTATTAAACAATACATTATTATTTTGAAAAACTGATATATCAGTATCTTTATCAATAATACTTTCTATAGATGCATTTTCATCATCAATTTTAATAAAATCTTCTATTTTATCATCCATATGCAACGTTATGTTGCCCTCGCCTCCAAATACTCTTGCTGATAAAACGCTTCCTGAAGGACTACTAATAGCCTCATCACTATCCATAAGTAAGATAGGTTGTTTTTTTGTATACTCAGGTGGAGTAAGCCATCCAGTAAAAGTTCCTTGTACACCTATATCGGATATATCTGCGTGCGGCAAAATAGCAGCATGCACTCTATCTACCCAAACTGATTGATTAGAAAAATAAATAAAAGAAAATAATATTAAGAGTGGCAGCCTAAGACACAATGGATCTAATTTCATAAAAACTGATCTCAACTTAAGTTTTTTTAAAGAAGTAGAATATTCTAACATATTGCTGTAATGAATATCCCATAAATTACTATCTTTATTTATACCAGGTGTGTCAAATATCGTACTTATAGGCCTATGTGTCGCATTATTATCTATCTCTATTCTTCGAGCTGAATCAATCTTTGAAGGCCATTTAAAATTTTTTAGTGTAAAAAACAATATACAAATAAACCCTAAAACAAATGTACATAGAGTTAAAATATGAAATGTATAGGCAATCATAGAAAAAAAGTTTAAAAGACTTAAACACAGAAACAAAATTAATAAAAACAATGTATAAAAAATAGTTTTAGCTAATTTTTCCCATAATATTAAAATTTGTGCTAAGAATATTCTTACACTTAGACCTGCGGGAATAGACTTAGACGATTGTTTACTATTCATATAATTACCTTTCACTCACTTGGGATACTCTCAAAAGCCAATAATTCATCTGTTGTAATTGTTTTTCTAATAACATTAAAATTACTACCTTTTATCAAAACTTCTGGAACTGACGGCCTACTATTATAATTTGAAGACATAACTGCGCCGTATGCTCCTACATCCTTTATAATAATATAATCTCCAGAATTCATAATTCTAGAAGAAACTATTTCTCCCATTACATCTCCAGTTTCACATACAGGCCCAACCACCTGATAATCAATTTTTTTATCAGAATTGTTATCTTTATTAACACTAAGTATTTTATGTTTGGCTCCATATAAAGCAGGTCTCATAAAATCATTCATCGCAGCATCTACTACCAGAAAATTATTATTATAACTATTTTTATCTCTAATTACTTTTGTCAACAAAATCCCAGCGGATGCTGCAATACATCTACCTGGCTCAAATATCAACTTACATTTCAAATCACCAAAATTTTTATTTACTAGATTGGCATAATCTTCTAATAAGAATGGTTCATCTGTATCTATATATTTTATACCTATTCCTCCACCCAAATCTATGTTAATTATATTATGTCCACCGATGATTAATTTATCATAAAGGTCACGTATTTTTTGAAAGGCTAAACTAAATGGTTCTAAATTGGTTATTTGTGAACCTATATGAATATCTATTCCAACAATATTAATTCCAGGTAATGATTTTGCATACTCATAAGCTTTTAAAGCTTCACTATAAGGAATACCAAATTTAGTATTACTTCCTCCAGTAGCTATTTTTTCGTGACCACCTGCTACTATATCTGGATTAATTCTGAATGCTATTGGAGCAATCTTATTATTTGAACTAGCAATTTCTGATAATTGATTAATCTCTGATATAGACTCTATATTAAATTGCACAACATCCATTTCTAAAGCAAAAAGCATTTCTTCCGAGGTTTTTCCTACCCCAGAAAAAACAATCTTATTTCCTTTAATACCTGCATTTAAAGATCTTTTTAATTCTCCTACTGACACCACATCAGCTCCAGAACCTAAATTATGTAATCTATTTATAATTGCAATATTAGAATTAGATTTGACTGAAAAAGCTATTAATTTTTCTTGTTCTTTTCCTAAAATTTTATTTAATGCTTCATTTATTTTATTAAAATTATTTTCTAGCGTAGATTGAGAATAAATATACATTGGAGTTACTATTTTATCTGCTATCTCATTAAGTGACACATCTTCAAAATATAAAATATTATTTCTGTAATTTAATAAACTCATCTCAAAACCTAAAAGCTTGTCTAGTTCTATTCTATATTTGCAGGCTCTAAACCATCTACTTTTGGTGGTCTTTCTAAATCCGCTCTTTTTCCACAACTCACCAAAGCAGTTGATAAAAATAACGCAATAATAAATATGTTTAAAAATTTATACAATATTTTTTAACCACTGTATTTTTGCTTTTTTAATAGCTTTTTTTACCATTTTAGGTGCTGTACCACCAAAACTATCTCTACTTTTTAAAGAATATTCTAATGATAAAACTTTTAGGGTCTCTTCAGATATATTTTCATTTATACTTCTTAAATCATTTAATTTAAGCTCATTTAACCCTAAGTTTTTGCTTTCAGCTAACTTAACTACTTTTCCTGTAATAGCGTGAGCATCTCTAAATGGAACTCCTGCTTCTTTTACAAGCCAATCAGCTAAATCCGTAGCTGTTAGATATCCTAATTTTGCCATTTCATACATATTTTTAGTATTAAAGTTAATTTCTTTAATTAAACCAATAGCAACATCCAAACAAATTTTTAAATTATCAAAAGAATCAAATACTGCTTCTTTATCTTCCTGCATATCTTTTGAATATGAAAGAGGCAACCCTTTTAGCATAGTTACAATATTTTGATAAGCACTAGCTATTCTTCCTGTTTTTCCTCTTATTAATTCAGCAGAATCAGGATTTCTTTTTTGCGGCATAATAGAAGAACCCGTGGAAAAAGCTTCAGGTAATTTTACAAAATTAAAACCTGACGAAGCCCATATTATTATTTCTTCTGATAATCTTGAAATATGAACCATGATTAAAGTTGCAATGGATAATGATTCTAATACAAAATCTCTATCACTTACAGCATCAATAGAATTCAGCATTGGAGTTTTAAAACCTAAATCTTTACTTGTCTTAAACCTATCAATCGGATAGGAAGTTCCAGCTAAAGCTGCTGAGCCTAGTGGACATTCTAATAATCTTTTTTTAGAATCTAATATCCTTAACCTATCTCTACCCAACATCTCTACATATGATAATAAATGATGTGCTAAGCTTACAGGTTGTGCAGCCTGTAAATGCGTAAAACCAGGCATGATAGTCTCAATATGTTTTTCTGCTTGGTTTAATAAAGCTTTTTGAAAATTTTTTATCTTATCATCAATGGTTTCTATTTCATCTCTAACCCACATTTTAAAACTTGTAGCTACCTGATCATTCCTGGATCTTGCTGTATGAAGTTTTTTTCCTGGATCACCAATTAAATCAGTTAAACGAGCCTCAATATGCATATGAATGTCTTCTAAATCAGCTGAAAATTTAAATTTATTTTCTAAAATTTCTTTTTCTATAATATTCAAGCCCTTTTGAATTTTTTTGTTTTCAGATTTTAATATTATTTTATTTTGAGCAAGCATATTAGAATGCACTCTACTCAATTGAATATCATGCATAGCCAACCTTTTATCAAAATTAATGGAAGAATTAATTTCTTTCATCAGTTTTGAAGAATCTTTTTCGAATCTTCCGCCCCATATTTGTGAAGCTTTATTTTTATTAGACTTTACTTTATTCATTTAATCCACCATTAATAGATTATTACCTATACAGAAAAAGAAAGAAAAGTATATGATAATTTCTATAAAAAAAATATGTAAGCTTCGCCTTTATTTTACCTTATTTTATTTTCTATTATATGATAATATAGTTATTGCTGAAAATATAACAGAATCTTTCAATAAAATTAAAAAAGAAGAGCAGTTAGATACAATACCTAATTTAAAATTATTAAACTTATATAATCAAAAAGTTACAATTAGCAAATTAAATGAAAGTAAAAACCTCATAATTAATTTTTGGGCCACATGGTGTGCCCCCTGCATAAAAGAAATGCCTGACTTAATCGAACTATCTAATATTCTGAGAAAATCAGATTACGAAATAATATATATTAACCAAGACAGATCTAACGATATTGATAAAATTCAACACTATGTAGATAAAATTAAACTAAATAAAAATAATGTATTTTTAGACCCCAAAATGAAATTATCTAAAATATTTAAATTGCGTGGAATACCTACAACTTTCATTATAAACAAATCTGAAAAAGTACTTTGGAGAGTAGAAGGAATAATTAATTGGAGAGACGAGAGAATAATAAACTGGCTTAAAAAGATATAATTTACTAATTTAATTGCTTAATAAATCATACAAAACATCATAATTATCTGTATGATGAAAAGATTTATATTCATCAATTAAAAATTCTGGAGCCTTAAATAAGACTGAAATATCTGCTTCCATAAGCATGCCTAAATCATTGTAAGAATCTCCTGCTGCTGCCACAGAAAAGCCTAATTCTTTAAAGGCTTTTACAGCCCTAGTTTTTTGGTCTTCAATCCTTAATCTATAGGCTTCTACCGTGCCAGAATTAGAAATTTCTAAATGATGACAAAAAACATTTGGATTGCCCAATTGATTAAATAACGGTCCAGCTATTTCATAAAATGTATCTGATAAAATTATAACCTGGAAATTTAATGATAGTTTATCTAATAAATTTTTTGCTCCCTCAAAAGGTTTTAATGTACTAACTGCATCATTTACATCTTTTATAGTTAAACCCTCTTTTTTTAACACGTTTAATCTATGAGTCATTAACTCATTATAATCCTCAATATCTCTAGTAGTTACAAGTAACTCCTTAATATTTGTTCTATTAGCTAGAGAAATCCATATTTCTGGAACCAAAACACCTTCTAAATCCAAACAAATAATTCTCATTTTTCAATTCCAAAATATAATTAATCCAATTTTTCTGTAAGTTCTGGTATAATTTTAAATAAATCACCAACCAAACCAAAATCTGCAATTTGAAATATTGGAGCTTCCTCATCTTTATTAATAGCTACTATAACCTTAGAATCTTTCATTCCAGCTAAATGTTGAATAGCACCTGAAATGCCAATAGCAATATATAACTCTGGCGCTACTACCTTGCCAGTTTGTCCAACTTGATAATCATTAGGAACATATCCTGCATCTACAGCTGCACGACTTGCTCCAACAGCTGCCCCTAACTTATCTGCTAAAGAATCTAAGATAGCAAAATTTTCACCGCTACCCATGCCTCTTCCACCAGAAACTACTATCTTGGCGGCTGTCAATTCTGGTCTATCAGATTTTGATAATTCTCTACCACTAAATTCTATTTTACCATATTGTTCAACTTTAGGACCTTCTTCACTTTCTGCTTGACCCGTGTTAATATCGGCAGCCTGAAAAGCTGTAGCCCTAACAGTAATAAATTTCTTATCATCAGAAGATTTAATAGTTGCTAGCGCATTACCAGCATAAATTGGACGTACAAATGTATCCTCATTTATAATATCACTTATATCTGAAATTTGCTGAGAATCGCATAAAGCAGCTATTCTTGGCATAATGTTCTTTCCAAAAGTGCCAGCAGAACTTAATATGTGACTATAGTTCTGACTTAAATCAACCACAACAGGAGAGATATTTTCTGCAAGTGTGCCTTCTAAAGCGCCTTTACAAAATATCACTTTTTTTAATCCTGATATTTTTTTAGCAAAATTTACAACTTCTTGCGATTCGTCAAATATAATTAAATCTACACTATCATCAATTTTCATTGCCGCACTAATTGCTGATAAGGTTCCTCTATCGATTGTTTTTCCATTACTTTCTGCAATAACTAAAACTGCCATTAAATTACTCCCGCTTCATTTTTTAACATTTTGATCAACTCATCTACATCTTCGACTTTTCTTCCTCCTTCACGAATTGCTGGCTCTGATACTTTTAAAACTTCTAATCTATTTTTAGTATCGATTTTTAAATCATCAATATTAACTTCAGAAATTTCTTTTCTCTTAGCCTTCATTATATTAGGTAGTGAAGCATATCTAGGTTCATTTAATCTCAAGTCTGTAGTAATAATGGCTGGAATAGTCATTTCTAAAGTTTCTAAACCACCATCAATCTCTCTAACTACTTTTATTTTTTTTCCATCTATATCTAATTTAGAAGCAAAAGTTCCTTGAGGCCAGTCAAGAATAGCAGCTAACATTTGACCGGTTTGATTTGAATCATCGTCAATTGCTTGTTTTCCTAAAATTACAAGATCAACATTTTCTTTAACCACTATTTCTTTCAAAATTTTAGCAACAACAAGGGGTTCTGTATTTTTATCTGTTAATATATGAACTCCTCTATCTCCGCCCATAGCAAAAGCAGTTCTGATTGTTTCTTGCGCTCCTTTGTCTCCTATAGAAACTATTATTATTTCTTCAGCTATACCCGCTTCTTTAAGTCTCACCGCTTCTTCTACAGCAATTTCATCAAAAGGATTCATGGACATTTTAACATTATTTGTTTCTACTGCAGAACCTTCAGCATTAACTCTTATTTTAACATTGTAATCTATTACTCTTTTTACAGGCACTAATATTTTCATAAATCTTCCTTAACTATTAAATTTAATTATTTGTAATTTATTTTGCTTATAAAAAAAACAAATTTTTTATCTACTAAAAATGATTCCTAACAAAACTATTAATAAAACTGCAATAGCTTGTAATATAACTCTAGCTCTCATTAGCTTATTACCCCATTTTTTATTGAAATCTCCACCTCTTAACATTGAAATTATTCCAGTAGCTAAAACTATAAAAACCGCAAATAAGAAAATATATATTAAGTAAGGTAATATTAGCTCAATAATTTGCATCACATATTTACTCCTAATAATTTAAATAGGAAATTACTTTATAAAGTCTAACAAAGATAATATATTTTTTCTTCCAAATAAATCTATAACATCCTCTCTTTTGTAACCTTTAGCTTTTAGTGATTTCAAAGTTTGTGCTCTATTTCTCTTAGAAAGTCTTTTTCCAGTAGAATCTAAGATTAAAGGGTGATGAAAATAAATAGGAGTATTTAGTCCTAAAAGCATTTGAATAATTTTATGAATATGAGTAGCTTCCACCAAATCTTCTCCCCTAGATACTAATCCAATCCTTTGAATATGATCATCTAAAGTAACAGATAAATGATACGACGTAGGAATATCTTTTCTAGCTAAAACAACATCTCCTATTGTGCCTACTGGAACTGTATTAGAACCCAATCTAATATCTTGCCAAATTAATCTACCTATTTTTTTTGCTGCTGCTCTAATATTTAATCGCCATGCAAAATTATTCTCCTTTTCTAATTTTTCTATTCTTTCTTGGTTGGTCAAACGTCTACATGTTCCTGGATAAAATAAATTTTCTTCTTCATGTGGCGCATTACCTGCCCTCATTATTTCAGCCTTAATATCCGATCTCGAGCAAAAACACGGATATATAATACCAAGTCTATTTAGTTCATCTATAGCTGCCTTATAATCATCTAAATGATCAGATTGCTTTCTTACTTTTTTATCATATTTTATTTCTAACCAATCTAAATCTTCAAGAATTGAATCTTCAAATATTTTTCTAGACCTGTTCTGATCTATATCTTCTATTCTGACAATAAATTTACCATTTATCTTTTTAGCTAGCTCTGACGCAAATATTGCAGAAAAAGCGTGTCCCAAATGCATATGTCCAGTGGGACTAGGAGCAAAACGAGTATTGTATGAATATAATTTCATTTTTATATTTATAATTTTTATTAATATTAAATACTAGTATATTATAAATAAACTTTATGAAAGATTTACTTATGCAAAATGAAAATTTAATTACAGGTCCAAGTTTAAATTCTCAAATAGATAATCCAAAAATTCTCATAATATTATTACATGGATGGGGATCAAATGGTGATGATCTTATTCAATTAGCCCCGCTATTTTCAAAACACTTTCCTGACGCATATTTTATTAGTCCTAACGGCCCTGAAGTATGTCCACAAAACCCTTTCGGAGGAAGACAATGGTTTGGGCTCGATATCAATAATGATGGAACTATAAATAGAGCAAATATGCCACAAAAGGTAAGTGCAGCATCAGAACATGTTTTAAATTTTATAAATTATTGGCAAGATAAATTCTCAATTACTTCTGAAAATACTTATTTAATAGGTTTTAGTCAGGGCTCAATGGTTGCATTGGAATGCGGTAGTAAGAATAAAATAGGAGGACTTTTATGTTATTCTGGGTCATTTATAAATAACAAACACACTCTAACTAAAGAACATAAAATAATGCTTATTCACGGTGAATTAGACGAAACTATACCAATTAAAAGTATGATTAAAGCTAAATCTGATTTAACTGAATTAGGAGCTGATGTAACTAGTCATAGCTGTAAAAATTTAGGTCACAGTATAAATGAAGAAGGAATAGAAATAGGAATTGAATTTATAAAAAAATGTAATATCTAAATTAAGATAACTTAATTTTATTGAATAATATTTGTATTATTACATAATATAATTTTAGGAGAAAAATTGAAAAATCACCCAGCTCTAGTTTTAAATGCAGATTACCAACCCATAAGCTATTTTCCTTTATCTTTATGGAGTTGGCAAGATACAATTAAAGCCGTTTTTTTAGATAGAGTAAACATAATTGCTGAATATGAAACAGAAGTAAGATCTTCTTCTTTTTCTATGAAAATACCTAGTGTAATTGCCCTAAAAAATTATATTCCAATTTCAAGGAAACCTGCATTTACTAGATTTAATCTGTTTTTAAGAGATCGCTTTATTTGCCAATACTGTGCAGGTAAATATCATACTAAGGAACTTACATTCGACCATGTTATTCCTAAATCTAAAGGAGGAAAGACTAAATGGGACAACGTTGTTGCCGCATGCTCAAAATGTAATTTAAAAAAGAGTAATTTTTTATTGTCAGAAGTAAACATGACTTTAATAAAAAAACCTTATTACCCATCTAATAGTCAGCTACATGCTATAGGAAAAAATTTTCCGCCAAATTATCTACACCAAAGCTGGTTAGACTATTTATATTGGGACACTGAATTAGAAAAATCTTAATCTTTAAATAATTATTTTATATATCCTTTAAGCATCCAAACCTTATACTCTTTTACTTTATCATTTCCCATTTTTCTAGTAATAGTTTTAATAAAGATTACATCTTTAAAAAATGATTTAAAATGTATATTGTCTTCTTCTGAAGAAACCATGATACCCGTTTTAGATATCAGGTCATTATGATCAGTAACTAATTCATAATGATCATGAATTATTCCATCAGCATTCCATCTTACCCAATTATAAGGTTTAATTTTCATATAATATAATGCCTCTGCAAGAACTCTTCTATCATCTGCAACTAACACAGCATCAGGATAAATGTAAAATATCTCTGATATGGCTAATCCCAATTCAGACCAGCCTCTATTTTTTTTATATGGATCCACACCTAGATTATAAACACCACTAAGAGGAATTAAGAACATAATAAATAGGCCACTAATAACGTTAATATAAAATAAATGCTTTTTATTTTTATCCCAAAGTTGCATAAAATATGTTGTTACTAATATGGTACCTGGGACATAAGCAATAGCTGCCCAATTTGCGTGAGCTCTAGAAATAAAAGCTTGAAATAATACTATTAGAATTGGTGTTAATGTTAAAAATATTAAAAAGCGTTCATTTCTATTAAAAGTTTTAAATTTAAATAAGATCACTAATAGTATTAAAAATGTTATAAAACCATACACAAAAAATTGTTCTACAAAAAATTTTATTAAATTGCTAATACCTTTCCATTCTCCACCTAAATTGGCATTAGCCATTGTATGTTGAGCTGTAATGAAACCATTTTCAAAATTCCATAATATATGAGGAATAATTATAATGAAAAAAAATATTAATATTAGACACAAACGCTTAAAATTAATGTAAATAAAAAAATTATTTCTAATATCTCTATCCATAACTACAGCAACTATACTACCTATTAACAAATATAAAATTGCGTATTTTGATAAGAATGCCAGTGCTAGAAAAACTCCTAATAATAAAAAGTAAATATTATTTTTATAATTCATATTTTCAGATGAAAATAAACTAAGTATCCATAAACATAATGAAGTAAAAAACAGTAAGGGCACATCAGTACTTATAAAACCCGATGATAAACTTATACCAGGTATTAATAACCAAATAGAAGCTGCCATTAATATAATAAATTTATTTTTATATGAAGCAAAATTATATGACGCTAAACCAATAAATAGTGCGGTAAATGAATGTAAAAATGGAGACGCAATCCTTATACATAATTCAGAATCACCACATAATGCAGTAAATATCTTAATTATCCATGCTAACATTGGAGGTTTTGAATAATATCCCCAATCTAAATTCTGCGCCCAACTGAAGTACTGAGCTTCATCAAAAGATAAGTCTAAACTAGCCCAATTCCATAAAAATAATCGAATAAAAAAAAATGATGAAAGTAATAAAATTATAGAAAATAAATAACTACTATCTTTAAGTTTTATCATATTAGGTCTTTTCTTCTAGTGATTTTTTCCTTATCAAATACAAATTCCGTGAATATATAAATAGACCTGCGCCTTGACCAACAATAAAAACTGGATCTTCTTTATGAATAGCATAAGCGAACAATGTAGCGCCTCCTAATAATGAAAAATACCAAAAACCTAAAGGAATAATACTTTGTTGCTTAAGCTCAGACTTTATCCATTGAAGAATAAATCTCGCAGAAAAAAAACCTTGCCCTGTAAAACCAATAATCATCCATATTGTATTTTTATCCATTTATTTAATCCTTATCACTAATATTTTTACCGTCTTTTAACTTTATTGGAAAAGATGATCTCTTTATTAACCACGACACACCGAACAAATCAACTAAACCTACTCTAAATCGCTGCCAATTACTATATTTTGATCTACCTGATGATCTCTCTCTATGAAAAACTTCAACAGAAGTAACTTTTCCTCCCTGTCGTCTAACTAAAGCCGGCAAAAACCTATGTATATGATCAAAATATGGTAAACTCAAAAAAAGTTTCTTACTAAATATTTTTAAACCACAACCACTGTCAGGAGTAATATCATTCAATATTATTTTTCTCATTTTATACGCTAAACGAGAGGCAAAACGCCTAGACCAAGTATCCTTTCTATTAACTCTATTTCCAATAATTAATAACATATCATTATTATTTTCCTGCCACACTTTAAATATTTTTTGAATATCTCTTGGATCATTTTGGCCATCACCATCCAACGTTACTATTACATCATACTTAGAAAACTTAATACCAGTTAATAAACCTGAACTTTGACCATATTTATTTTTGTGCTGAAGCAAATTAATTTTGGTATGATCAGAACCATTATTACCTAATATTTTATCTACAGTTGTATCGGTAGACGCATCATCCACGAAAATTATTTCGCCTCCCCCTAATTTATCAAGAACTTCTATTATTTCCTTCACAAGCTGGTTAATATTTCCAGACTCATTATAAACAGGGATAACAACTGATATTTTATTTTGCATAAACCTACCTATTTATTTGTTCTAATTTATCTTCAACTAACTTATATTCTTCAGAGTCTGGATTTAACTGTAATAATAAATTATTTAACAAAATTTTAGCTTTATTAAAATTATTTAAATTTATTTCTTCCTCCGCCAGGACCCATAAAGCTAATGGATGACTTGGTTCATGTATAATTATTGTATTAAATAATTTTAATATATCATCAGTAACTTTTTGCTCAGGCGTTAAATTTAATAATTTTGCCTCTGCCAAACCTATAAGACTATCAATGTTTTCACTATCTAATATTAATGCTCTATTATAAGCATCAATGGCTTTATTTATTTTACCTAAAACCATAAAAGATTTTCCCAATTTTTGCCAATCCAAAATATTTTCACTATCATTTGTATATAATCTTTTTGCCAATCTATTAACCATTTCAATTATTTCTTCATCATTAAAATTATTATTTGTATCTGGCAAAATTTGATTAATTTGCTCTAATAAATTAGATCTCCAAGAAGCGTTTACTGGAGATTCGTCAATAACAAATGACCAAATATCTTTTGCCTCATTTATTTTATTTTTTTGATAAAAATACAAACCTACATAAAAAGAAGATATGGCCCAAACTTCCGATGAAATTTCAGATTCAATACTAGCTTTTTCAAACATTTTAAAAGCTTTGTCAGAAATTAAAATTTCATTTTGTTTATTCAAAGCCTCCTGCATCAAAGACTCTCCATATGATAAATAAATATCTGCTGAAATCTTTTCTGGATAAGAATCAATTATATATTTCCATAACTTTAATGAATAATCCTGTTTACCCAATAAAGAATAAGTATTAGCCTTTAAGATATGCAGTTCAATATTATCAGGTTGTATTTGTATTTTTTTTTCTACATCTTTGAGAGCTTCCTCGTAAAAAATACTAGGAACTCCATAATTTGATCTCTTATTAAAAGACAGATCAGGTAAAGTAGGGTTACCATTGTAAAAATAAGTAAAAAAAGTAATAAAAAATAAAATAATAATTATAAAAAATACAGAAAAATTTAATAATTTGTTATCTTGATATATATCATTTTTAGTGTTTTTTGATGCATAGGATAAAACTCTTTTTGAAAGCTCTTTTTTCATAGAAACGTATGCATCTTTTTCAATTAGACCTCTATTCAAATCAGATTCTATTTCATTAAATTGCTGTTGAAATAATTTAGTATTAATTTCTTCAACACTAATATTTTTTGCAGGTTTATTTAAAAATTTAATAAAAATTAAAGATACGACTATGGTAATAAATATAATTAAAAATATAAAAGTATTCATATTTTATGATCTTCATTTAAAATTGTTCTTAATTTTTTCTTTTCATAATTAGAAAGCTGAATATCTTCTTGAATAATCTTTTTAGAATACTTGTGAGATCTAAATACTAATATAATTCCAAAAAATAAAAACAGAATTGGTGCTAACCATAAAAATATATTTTTTAAAGAATAGGTTGGTTTAAATAAAATAAATTCACCGTATTTATTTACTAAAAAAGATTTTATTTCCTTTTTATTTTTTCCCTCTTTTAATTTTTCTAATACTAGTAACTTTAAATCTTTTGCAAGTGGCGCATCAGATTCTTTAATTGATTGATTTTGACAAACCAAACATCTTAATTCTTCATATAATTCTTCAGCAACTTTATTTTCATTACTAAATGCAGAGAAGCTATAAAAATACATAATAATAATTAAAAATTTTTTCAATTTACTTCGACTCCTAATTTCTTAATTATAGGAAGAATAGTATTGTTAATATCATATTCCAAAATGGGACCTACATGCCTATATTTTATAAATCCATATTTATCTACTATAAAAGTTTCTGGAACTCCATAAACCCCTAAATTAATAGATTCTCTTCCTGAAACATCTCTTCCAATAGCCGTGAAAGGATTGCCATAATTTTCTAAAAATGCTTTAGCATCTAATAACTTATTTTTATAATTTATTCCATATATTGTAATATTATAAGATTTACTAAGTTCCATTAAATACTGATGTTCTGCCATACATGGGGCACACCAACTTGCCCATATATTTATTAAATATAAATTACCCGTATTATTGAGCATATCTTGAGATAAAAATTCATAACCTTCAAATGGGTCTAATGTAATATTAGGTAATTTTTTCTCAATAAAAACTGATGGCAATTCAGACGGATCTTTTTGTGTCAAAAGTTGGATAGAAAAAAATATGGCTAATACTAAAAATAATAATAAAGGAATATAATAACTAACCTTTTTCATATTAAATTAGCTTTCTTATTTTTTAAATAACCTAATCTATGTTTTCTATCAGATAATGAGGTGATACCTCCAAATACCATAAACCCAATTCCTATCCATATCCAATTCAATAAAGGAGAATAATAGGCTCTTAAACCATATGAATTTCCACCATCAATATTTTCTCCTAAAACAATATACAAATCAGCAAATATATTGGTCATAATTGCAGGCTCAGTAGTAGTAACTTCGGATGCAGGATAGAACCTTCTTTCTGGTAAAAGTACGGTTATTATTTTTTCATTTTTAGATACCGTAAAAGATCCTCGTTCAGCAATCCAATTTGGTCCTTTAACCTCACTATAGGAATCAAAACTAATTTTATAATCATTAATAAATAAATCTTCCCCAATTGAGATCGATCTTTCAATTTCGACCTTCCAAGCACTAGAAACTGTCACACCTATTACAAAAATAGCAACTCCTATATGTGCTAAGCTCATACCATAAGAAGACCTCGGTAAAGATAAAATTCTGCTATACATAATATCCAATTTTTTTCCTACACCTATTTTAATAATTAGCTCATATAGAGTTCCGCATATAACCCAAAATCCTAAAAATATTCCCAAAAATGCAGAATAAGATCCACCGTATATAAAAATTATAAAGGAGGTAATTAAAATAGATATAATAAATATGGCAATAATTCTTTCATATAGATTTGATAATACAGATCTTTTCCATGAAATCATTGGGCTAAAAGCACAAATTAATAAGGCTGGTATCATCAAAGGAATAAAGACAGCTTCAAAATAAGGAGGGCCTACTGATACTTTTGTATTACTAATTGCATCTACAAATAAAGGATATAGTGTGCCAATCAAAACTGTTGCTGCAGCTGAAGAAAAAATAATATTATTAATTATCAAAGCACCTTCTCTGCTGATAGGTTGAAATAAGCTTCCAGATCTCAAATAAGGAGATTTTTTAGCAAATAGAAATAAAGCTCCACCAGTGAAAAAACATAATAATAATAATATATATATTCCCCTAGATGGATCTGAGGCAAAAGCATGAACTGATACTAAAACGCCTGATCTGACTATGAAAGTTCCCAATAAAGAAAAAGAAAAAGCAACTATAGCTAATAAAATAGTCCAAGCTTTTAAAGTATCCCTTTTTTCTGCAACTATTGAAGAATGAAGCAAAGCTGTAGCAGCTAACCAAGGCATAAAAGAAGCATTTTCAACTGGGTCCCAAAACCACCATCCTCCCCATCCAAGTTCTCTATAAGCCCACCATGAGCCTAGAGCTATTCCTAAAGTTAAAAAAATCCATGCAATTAATGTCCAAGGCCTTACCCATTTCACCCAAATAGTGTCAACTTTTCCAAGAAATAATGCCGCTACTGCAAATGAAAAAGAAACAGATAATCCTACATAACCTAAATATAAAAATGGCGGATGAATTGCTAAACCAAAATCTTGTAAAATAGGATTAAAACCATTTCCTTCTTCGCTTGGATAAAAAACTCTTATAAATGGATTTGAAGTAAACAATAAAAAACTTGTAAATGCTAACGATATTAAACCTTGAGATGCCAGCACTAAAGCCGTTAATTTTAATGGAAGCCTCTTTCCTAAATAGGCTATAGCAGCACTATAAAAAGCTAATATAAGTATCCACAATAATAGTGAGCCCTCATGATTACCCCATACACCTGAAATTTTATAAATTAAAGGTTTGAGAGAGTGAGAATTATTTATAACTAAAGAGACAGAAAAATCTGAAGTAACATAAGCCCAAACCAAAGATAAGAACGATAAAAAAACTAAAATAAAGCCAAAATATGCTGAAAATGGTGCTATTCTCATCATATTAACAGAGTTAAATTTTACCCCTAAAGAAGGAATAATAAACTGTATCAAAAAAATAGATAAAGCTAATGCTAGAAAAAAATGTCCAAATTCTACTATCACTTATATTATTACTCTCCTTTCCATTTACCTGATTTTTTTAATTTTTCAGCAACTTCTGGTGGCATATAATTTTCATCATGTTTCGCAAGTATTCTATTTGCCTCAAAAGTTCCTAATGCATTTAATTTACCCTCGCATATAACACCTTGACCTTCTCTAAATAAATCAGGAAGAATCCCAATATATGTTACTAATATTTTTTTATTTCCATCAGTTACATTGAACTCTATTCTAGTTGAATTTTTATAACTCACACTATTTTCTTCCACTAATCCTCCTATCCTTATTATTTTTTCTTGTAAGCCCTGTTTTTCTAAAATTTCAGATGGGCTATAAAAATATATTAAAGAATCTCTCGAAGCATTTAAAATTAGGAATCCTGAAATACTTAAAGCTAAAAAAGCCAAAAATATTATAAATAGTCTCTTTTTTCTTTTAATTCGCGCTATATTCATTATTTATTTTTTTACATTTATATCAAATTTTTTAAACTTTTTTAGATTAGCTAAATATGTTGAATAACTCTTTACTGCTAATATTATTAATACAAAAAAAGTAAAAAAATAGGCAAAAAATACATAAGTTAATTGATTGCTCATTTTTCCTTCCTCATTAAGTTCTGTAAATAAATTTTTTTAACTCTACGTTTATATAATTCTGCTTGAGTATTAATAAATAAAAAAGATAAATAATAAAATAAAAAAGCAAATGCCATAAATATTAGTGGGATCATCATATCTATATGAATACTAGGTCCATCTAGTCGCATAACACTTGCAGGTTGATGAAGTGTATTCCACCAATCTACAGAAAATTTAATTATTGGAAGATTTATAGCACCAATTATAGTTAAAATTGCTGCTGCTTTAGATCCTTTCTCTTCATCATCAAACAACTTTATTAATGCTACATGGCCTAAATATATAAAAAACAAAATTAATACTGATGTAAGCCTTGCATCCCAAACCCACCAAGTACCCCAGGTAGGTTTTCCCCATATTGAACCAGTTACTAAAGCTATTAAGGTAAACATAGCTCCAATTGGAGCGCTCTCTTTTGCTAATAAATCAGCCAAAGGATGTCTCCAAACTAAAGAAAATATACTCATTAAAGTCATGGAGAAATAAATCATCATAGCCATCCATGCTGCAGGAACATGAACATACATGATACGTACAGTTTCACCTTGCTGATAATCAGGAGGAGAAGAATAAATTCCATACCACAAGCCTAGTATTAAAAATAAAACCATCAGAAATATTGTGTATGGGTAAAGCCTCTCTGATAATCTTCTAAATCTTGATGGACTTGCTAAAAAGTTAAAAATTCCCGCCATTTAATAATCCTTATTTACTCCCAACCCAACCTAACGGCTTTAGCAGCTAAAAAAGGTGCAACTAATAGAGATATTGGCAAAATAGCAGATAATGCATATAAGTGACCAATTCCACCTAAACCAGAAATTTCAGCTTCTATAGCACCTGCGCCCAATATTAATATTGGTAGCATTAAAGGTAACATCACCATAGCTGTTATAACACCTCCTTTACCTATAACACAGGACAATGCTGCTGGAGTAGCCCCTATTAGAGTCAAAGATGGAGTACCAATCAAAAGTGTCAAAAGTAATATCCACCAATAAGAAAAATCTAGTCCTATGATAATACATAATATAGGAGATAAAACTACTAATGGTAGTCCATTTGTTAACCAATGAGATAAACATTTTGCCAAAATAATACTCTCCAAAGACATTTTAGATAAAACCATAAGTTCCAATGAACCATCCTCAAAATCAGACCTCAACATTCTATCTAAAGACAATAAAGATGAAAATAAAGCGGCCATCCATATTGCTCCACCCGCTATCTTACTAAGCAAATCAGTTTCAGTACCTGACGATAATGGAAACATTATTATAGCTAAAACATAAAACATAATTGCAGCTAATGTCTCATTTGAACCTTTAATCACTAATTTAAAGTCTCTTAATACTAATTTAAAAAAATTTCTCATATTATAAATACTTTACATCTAATCTAAATTAAGTGTCTTATAATTCTTTACTTTTAATTCTTCATGTGTTGCACAAACTACAGCCCCACCATTAGATACATGCTTACTAATTACGTCCTCAAATATCTTTTTATTTTCTACATCCAAAAATGTAGTAGGCTCATCTAAAAACCATACTTTTGCTGGATTCAACATAAGTCGTATTAAACATAACCTTCTTTTTTCACCTGCAGATAACCAGGATACAGGAAATTCCAAGTAATTTGAAAATGATAGATAATTTATTGAAGAATAAAAATCAGATTGGCTAGTTGACCAAAGGTCAGCATAAAATTTTAAATTTTCTCTCACCGTTAAAGAGGGTTTTATAGCATTATGATGTCCTAACCAAGCTAGCATAATTTTTTCAGGCTCCTGAACAGGAAATATTTTTTCTCCATTCCATAATATATCCCCTTTTTTTATGCTATAATACCCTGCTAAACATTTCAAAAATGATGTTTTTCCTGAACCATTTTTACCTTTTACGATAACTATATCATGCTCATTAAGCACCATAGTCAGAGAAGAAAAAATTCTCCTACCTCCTTTTTCAAAAAAAATACTCTTAGCCTCTACTAAAGGTTTATTAGCCAATTCATTACCTTACTATTATTCATAAGTTCGAGTGTCTTCTATTACCAAACCATCATTAACTAATGAGCCACTATCAACTAATTCAATTTCTGCTCTTAATTTTAATTCTGACCTAGTTTGCTCCTCAATTGAAGATATAACTTTTTCATCTTTATTAATTGTTTCAACAAATAACTTTAGCGTATCCTTGTGATCTACATTACCTACTACTAATCTTGCCTTAATTATTTCTTCAGAGGCATTAACTATTTTAGCAATTTGTTCTGGCCTAACAAACATTCCTCTTACCTTTGTTGTCTGGTCAGCCCTACCCATCCAACCTTTAATCCTCATAGCAGTTCTCCCAGAATTACTTTTCTCTGTCATAACCGCCGACAAGTCTCCTGTTGCAAATCTAAATAATGGATAAAATGGATTTAATGTAGTAACTACTAATTCTCCAACTTCACCATTTTCAAGCACTTCATCAGAACCAGGTCTAATTATCTCAACAATAACATCCTCATCACAAAACATTCCATCATCATCCCAAGTTTCATATGCTACTAACCCTAAATCTGCGGTGCCATATGATTGTAATACTGGACATCCTAGCTCTTTTAAAATTTTACTTAACGATGGAGGACATGCTTCTCCTCCTACTAAGCCAGTTTTAAGAAAAGATATATCAATATTATTTTTCATACTTGAATCCAATAACATTTTTAAAAAAGATGGCGTACCTACATACCTATCAGGCTTTAAATTTTCTATTGCTGAAAGCTGTTGTTCTGTATTTCCAATTCCTCCTGGTATTACACACATTCCCAATTTTTCTCCACCTTGCTCCATCATTTGACCTGCTGGTGTTAAATGATATGAAAACGTATTGTATAAAATCTCTCCCTTCTTGAAACCTGCAGCGTTCATCGCCCGAGACATTCTCCAAAAATCTTGATCTCCACCTGGTTCATAAATAGGACCGGGAGATACAAATATATTTTTAAATTCATTTGTAGAAATAGTTGTTAAATCTCCGAAAGGCGGGCTCTCCGCTTGAATTTTTGATAAAGAGGACTTACGAGTAATGGGTAACTTTTGTAAAAATGATCTATCAGAAATTTTATCAAAATTGATATCTTTTAATATTTTATTCCATCCCTTTGAACATTTTTTTGCGTTTAAAAAAATTTCATTTAGTTTAGTAAATTGATAATTTTCTCTCTCTTCAACTGACCTAGTTTCTAATTTATCCATAATCAACCTCATCAAAATTAAATATCTTACATAAACTTATATAGCATAAAAATATTTAAATAAATCTATATTAGTTTTTACTCCGTACTTAAATTAGATAGGAAAGTAAATTGATAAAAAATAAAGACAAAACAAATCACAGTAAAACTTTCATGAATAATGCCATGCGAGCTAGAATCTTATCTAAAGACGAGGAAAAGTCATTAACAACTTTATGGAAAACTAATCAAGACCCAAAGGCCTTAGAAAAACTAATTCTAGCTTATAGCAAACTAGTAATAAAAATAGCCTCGCAGTTTCGTCACTATGGTTTATCTTTTAGCGACTTAGTTCAAGAAGGACATATAGGACTTTTATTAGCTCTAGATAGATTTGAACAATCCAGAGACTTAAGGTTTTCTACTTACGCAAGATGGTGGGTTAGAGCAAATATACAAGAGTTTGTCCTTAAAAACTGGTCTATAGTTAAAACTGGATCAAGTTCAGCACAAAAGTCATTATTTTTTAATCTTAGAAGGTTTAAAAGTAGTTCATTTGTGCAAGGTAATTCTTTTATTAGTTATGAAGAAAGAAAAAAAATAGCCCGATTACTAGGAATAAACGAAAAATTCGTAGAAGAAAGAGAAAACCACTTTTTAAAAAAAGATTCTTCACTAAATGTTCCACTTAATTCAGAAACTGAAGAAGAATGGCAAAACTTTTTAGTAGATGATAGTATATGTAACCCCGAAGATACTGTTATAAAAAATGATGAAATAGAAAAAAAAAGAAAATGGCTAAAAGAAGCAATGTCCTCGTTAACAGATAGAGAAAAAAAAATAATTAATAAGAGGCACCTAAGTGAAACTCCTCTTACACTAGAAAATATTGGTAAGGAACTAAATATTAGCAAAGAAAGAGTTAGGCAAGTGGAAACACAAGCTTTAAATAAGCTGAAGTTAAGAATCAAAAACTTAATGATGGATAAAGAAAACCTAATAAACAAAAATCTCTGCAGCTTTTCCAATTAACTTATGCTTGAATTGTTTCTAATAACTTTCCATCTGACTGAAAAAGAGCCGCACATATAGATTCTTCTCCTCCATCAAGAGTAACGCCATACTTCCCCGCAGCTAAACCTTTTTTATTAGGATCAAACCCCCTAACCAATCTTAATATATCAAAATAAGGGTCATCTAAATTTGAAAATCCACCACCCCACCATAATTCATCACCTTGAGTTTCTATGGGTCTATCCTTAGAAATTCCAGCTGATACAAACAAAAGTGTTTTTTCTTGATTATATGCCAACCTTTTTAAAGATGCTAAATATTCTGAATGTCCAGAATTATTTTTTATGGCCTCACGAATTTCCATAGATGCCCTAGATAAAGCTCCAGCCCCGCTTCTTGCTGCATTATCTAATAAATTAGAAGGAATATTATAAGATTTTAATATTTGATCTAAACCTTTACTATACATCCAATTTACTAGTTCTAAAGGATTAGGAGACATATGTAACTCTATCGATTTTTCCAATAGTTCTTCAAAATAGCCTCTTAGAAAAACTATATCTATAGCGTTAGAAAATTTATTAGATATAAAATGTGCTCTAAATTGAAGGGCTAAATCAATAGTTCTTGCAGAATAATTCTTCTCATACAAGTTACTTCCTATCAAATTTCCTGTAAAAACCAATCTATCTAAAGGAAGAATTTTTTTAATAATTTTATTAAATATTTTTTCTAATAAACTAGCTTTACCTCTGACTGAACCAACAACCCATACTCTATTTAAAGAACCCAAGTTGTGCATTCTTGGATCTTGTGCAGATATCTTTTTCTCATAATCAGTATGAGCATTTATTTTATAATTACTAATAATATAAAACTTTCATTTATTAACTTGCCTTGAGATTATCTTCTATTTTTTTTATAGCTTCATCACTTCCAATTTCATGAACCGCAATCATTTCTCTTGAAAATCTATCCAAAGCCATTTCATATAACTGTCTCTCACTATATGATTGTTCAGGATCTCCCTCTCCTCTATATAAATCTCTTAAAACTTCTGCAACTGAAATAGGGTCTCCTCTATTTAATTTATCCTTATAATCTTTCTCCCTCTTTGCCCACATAGTTTTTTTAATTCTAGCTTTACCTTTCAAAGCAACCATAGCCTTTTTCATTTCCTCTTTATCAGATATTGATCTTAATCCTAATTCAGCTAATTTTTTAACAGGTATTCTTAATGTCATTCTTTCTTGTTCAAAATAAACAACTAATAGTTTTACTTTTTCTTTTAAAATAGTTTGAGTTTCAAAATCTATGGCTTTACCTAAACCATGTTTTGGGTATATCAACCAATCACCAACACTATATTCTTTAATTGTTTCTGTCATAATATCTCCAAAATCATCAATTATTCAGGACTTTTATCCGAATAAAATTTTTCATATTTATTTTCCATTCCCTGATAGTCATCTGCATCACTAGCTGGTTCTCTTTTTTCTGTAATATTTGGCCAAATATTTGATTGTTTTGCATTCAAGTCTAACCATTTTTCAGCCACTTCATCTGAATCTGGTAATATAGCTTCAGCAGGACACTCTGGCTCACATACTCCACAATCTATACATTCATCTGGATTTATAACAAGCATATTTTCGCCTTCATAGAAGCAATCAACAGGACAAACTTCAACACAATCTGTGTATTTACATTTTATACAATCCTCTGTAACAACATACGTCATATTTATACCCCTTATTAATTATACATAAGTATTAATGTTTATTTAAAACCTTTTGCTTAGCTTTCATTCTATCTCTATCTTCAACATGAATTAAACCTGCTATTCTTCTAATTAACATATCCTCAGCAGCATCTAATTTACCATCCGCATATGCTACTTCCCACATCATTTCTAGCATTCTAACCTTCTTATTAATATCCCAAGAATTTTTAATAACTTTAGTAAAGCCATACAGATGAGATGAATTTTCTGATAAACTTTTAGCTTCTTCAAAAAGAGCACCTAATTCTTCATCACTTAGTGAAAATTGTTTTTTTAATAATGCCAGTATTAATTGCCTTTCCCCGTCATCAAAAGTTCCATCCATGCCAGCTGCTTCACACAAAATAGCAGCACAAGCAAGATGATACTCTTCCGAAGAATTTTCAATTTTGACATTTTTATCTTTAAAAAGATCTCGAATAGAACCTAACATTAAAACCTACAACTTAAAATCTAATTTAAATAATATATAAAAATTAAAAATCATTGACCTCTCTTAACACAATATTACTTTATTATATATATATTTTTTATAAATAATTAAACTTTTGCAAGAATAGCAAATGGAGAATTTTTTAAATTCTTACTTCTTACAACTATATTAGGTTTATTATAACTATTTATAATTAAAGAGTATTTAACTGGATTTTCCTTGTCTTTTTTAAACCCTAAAAAAGTCAATACATTTTTTATCTGTTGAAATGATAATGAGAACTTTTTATTTAAAAAACTAATATTCTTTTTATTTAAATAAAACTTCTTTTTTGAATTAGCAAACCTTCTAAAATACTTTGAAATATTTTCTATTAAATAAAAATTATAAATATAATTACCAATTAAAATAAACTCTCTATTGTTCAAAAGATTACTTGGTAAATTTTTAAAATATACTGGCTTACTAAAATCTGGGTATTTTATCTCTGGCTTTATACCATTAAATATTTGAAAAAATTTCCATATCATTTCTATATTTTCTCTAGTCATTAGTGGCCCATACCACATAAAATACTCCCCAACAATTATATTCATATCATTTAATAATTTTTTATCTGATTTACTAATATTTTGAATTAAGTCTTTTACATTATCTATTTTTATTACTCCCAAAGATTCTCTTAATTGATACGAAATTCCTTTTAAAACTCCAGAATCTAAATTATTTGCTAAATTACTTAAAGGATCTGTAATTTCACAAATACTATTATTTAAAAACATAAATAATCTTTTAATTAAAATTTTTTGATCCCTGTCATTTACTAGCTCAGATCCTACTAAAATTATTTTAGGCTTAAGCAATTTCAATCCTTTACCTAATCTAGCTAAACAAACGTCTTTAAAATAAATATTTAAATTATTATCAAAACTTAAATCAGAATCTTTACAATTATTAATTAATTTAATTCTATTCGATATCTCATAAGATAAAGCTCTTCTTATTATTCTCAAAACCTCTCTCTTATCTTCCTTATTTTTAGAAACTTCATTTATAAAGTTTAAACCTTCTAACCTTCCTACATAATGACCTTCTATCATTACAGAATTATCTTTAGCTATAGATGCAATTAGATCATTATTAACCTTAAGATGTTTTGAAAATCTAGCCATCTTATAATCAACAAATCTTTCAACTAATCCTTTATGCAATGCGTCAGATAATCTATTTTCAATATATTTTGCTCTTGAGGATAGTTCTACGCTATTTTGTGCCCATCCTTTCTTATTAAAAATATAATTCCATGTCCTAACATTTGCTAATCTCATTGCAAGCATATCTAACTCGCCTTTAACATTATTTAAATTATCCAAATTGGTATTGGACCAAATTTCTGGTAATTCTCCATTCTCTATTATTAATTTATAAATATTTTCAAGCAGATTGATATGAGAATCATCAAAATTTTTACCATAATCGGGTATAGAACAAATATCCCATAATAAATTTAAATGATTATGATCTACTTTTTTAGAAATTGTCTTTAATAACTTCTCATCTTCAGCCTCAGGACTAAGTACAAAAAAAGGCTTATTAGGCCTCATACTTAAACTTCTTAATAACTTTCTAATGGAGGAAAAATCAAGATCGCTATTACGCCAAAGAACTGACTCAATTTCTGAAAATGAATGTGTCTCTATTGCATTAACCATCTGAGAAGAGAGGCTATTACAACCTAATGTAACTCCAAAAGTTCCATCGTTTTTATATCTTCCTGCTCGTCCAGCAACCTGCGCTGCTTCTGAGTGCGTTAGAGGTCTAGTAATCTTTCCATCAAATTTTGACATTCTTGCAAAAGCTACATGATTAATATCCATATTTAGACCCATACCTATAGCATCTGTAGCTACTAAATAATCTACTTCACCAGATTCATATAATTCAACTTGTGCATTTCTAGTTTTAGGACTTAAAGCTCCTAAAACGACTGCTGTTCCTCCATGCCTTCTTTTAACTAATTCTGCAATTTCATAAACCTCATTAACTGAATAACTTATTATTGCTGATCTTGGCGGCATTCTAGACAACTTTATATTTCCTATATATTCAATTTTAGAAAATCTATTCATTTTTTTTACTTTTATTTTTGGAAAAACTCTCTTTAGTAAAGGTTCTAAATTTTCAGAGCCAAGAAATAAAGTCTCTAATTTTCCTCTAATATTTAATATTTTATCTGTGAATACATGTCCTCTTTCACTATGTGCTGATAATTGCACCTCATCAATAGCTACAAAATCAACAGTTAAATTTTTTGGCATTGCTTCTACTGTACAAACAAAATATTTGGCTGTTTTAGGAACTATTCTTTCTTCCCCAGTAATTAAAGCTACATTTAACACACCTTTTTTTATAACTAATTTATCGTAAACTTCTCTTGCCAATAATCTTAGTGGAAATCCCATCATTCCAGAATCATAAGAAAGCATTTTTTCTATCGCATGAAAAGTTTTACCTGTATTAGTTGGACCAAGAACTGCCGATATGTTATCTGAGGAATTTGAATATAATATATTTTTATTTTCTAAATGATGATAAAGCATTTTAGACCCTATAGCCTAATTTATAATAACATTATCTATGCAATCTAAAACAAATCAACTAAAATTATTTGAAATATTATTATATTATATAAGTAATTGTGAAAGTATGAGAAAATTATACCCTTTAATAGAACCCTATGATTTTGGATTATTAGACGTTGGTAATAACCACAAAATTTATTGGGAAAAAATAGGAAATAAAAATGGTGTTCCTATTTTGGTTCTTCACGGAGGACCAGGGGCGGGTGGCAATACATCCTTAAGACAATTTTTTAACCCTAAATACTATAACATTATCATATTTGATCAAAGAGGTTGCGGCAGATCAATACCCTCAGGAAGCATAGATAATAATACAACTCCAGATTTAATAGAAGATATAGAAAAAATCAGAATATACCTTAAAATAAATAAATGGAATATATTTGGAGGTAGTTGGGGATCTTCTCTCGCTATAGCTTATTCCCAAAAATATCCTAATAATATTATAAACATTATTTTAAGAGGAATATTTTTGTGTAGACAGCAAGAAATAGATTGGTTCCTTTATGGTATGAAAAATATATTTCCAGAATATTGGAAAAAGTTTGTTAGTATTTTGTCTACGAAAGAGCAAAATAACTTGCTAGATAGCTATTATGAAAGACTTATTAATAAAAACCCTAAAATAAATGAGGAGGCAGGAATTGCCTGGGCTAGGTATGAGGCAAATTGTTCAACTTATCTTCCTAATAATTCTGTAAAAGAGGACTTTGTAGATATTAAATCAGCATTAAATTTAGCGCGTATAGAAGCACATTATTTCAAAAATAATTTATTCTTAGAAGAAAACCAATTACTTGATAATGTGTATAAAATAAAAAATATTAAAGGCTATATTATCCAGGGAAGATACGATGTAATTTGCCCACCTCAAAGCGCTTACGATTTGTCTAAAGCTTGGACAAATTCAGAAATTAAAATTATAGAAAAAGCAGGGCACAGTTCTTCAGAGCCTATGATTAGGAATGAAATACTTCAAACTTTAGAAAGAATTAAAAATGAAGGATAAATTTATATGAAAATAAAAAACTTAATGAATCAAATAAAAAAACTAAATATAAATAATAATAATATTCTTAAATTCGATGCAAAATTAACAAACAATTTTCAAAAAGATAAAAAATATTTTAGTAATTTTTGGAAAGAAGCAATATCTGAAAATAATAAAATCAAAATAAAAAAAGACAGAAAAAAATTAAGAGCAGTTGTTGAAAATACAAAGAAAGTGTTTTTAGATGAGCACTCTAAAACAATCTATAACTTAATAACTCATAATAAAAAAAACCATTTTAAAATCAATGAATTAGTTTTTTCTGCTAACGACTATGTTCCTTATTTAAATCCTTCTAAAGAAGAACTTATAATAGAGAATAAGAAGTTTTTAAAAGATAAAGATGGTATTGAAACTGACCAAGGATTATTTTTGTCATCAATTTTATCTCACCAAGAAGAAGGCAATCATTTGTGTCATTCTATGTTGCTACCTAGTCAATTAGCTAAAGAAAAAATGGATGAATTTAAAACTAATAAAAAAGTTCAATTCGATGGTGCCAGTGTAAAAAAATACGACAAACACATAATTGTAACATTAGAGAATAAACAGTATTTAAATGCTGAAGATGAGAGAACCCTATTACCACTTGAAGCAGCAATTGATCTAGCTATCTTAGATGATGATACTGAAATTTGTGTATTAAGAGGAGAAAAAGTCGATCATCCAAAATATGCTGACAAAAGAACTTTTGGTGCTGGTATAAATTTGACACATTTATATCAAGGTAAAATTTCTTTCCTTTGGTATATCATAAGAGACATGGGGGCAGTAAATAAAGTTTTTCGAGGAATTGCTAATACAGATACTTCTCCTGAAAATTCACTCTTTCCAATCAAAGAAAAGCCATGGATAGCAACTTTAGATACTTTTGCAATAGGAGGAGGATGCCAATATCTTTTAGTTATGGATCATATTATGGCTGAAGATCAAAGCTATATGACTCTACCTGCAAGGAAAGAAGGTATAATTCCAGGGATGGCAAATTTAAGGTTATGGAGGTTTACAGGAGATAGAATTGCAAGGCAAGCTATACAAAATGGCCTAACTATTAAATCTAATTCACCAGAGGGAAAACTAATTTGCGACGAAATTATTTCAAAAAATAATATGGATAAAAGCCTATTAAAAACAATAAACGCCTATACTAACTCGGGAGTAGTAGGGGCTTCTAGCAATAGAAGAGCATTTAGAATTGGACAAGAACCTCTAGATACATTTAGAAAATATATGAGCGCTTATTGTCATGACCAAGCATACTGTCACTTTAGTCCTGCCCTAATTAAAAATTTAGAATATTATTGGAATGCAGCCTCAAGGCCAAAAGAATAATGAATTATAGTTTAAATGAATTAATACAAAGCTCTAATAATATTGTTTTTTTTACAGGTGCTGGAATAAGCACAGAATCAGGAATACCTGATTTTAGAAGCCCTGGAGGAATTTGGACAAGGATGAAACCAATAATGTTTCAAGACTTCATTTCATCTGAAAAATGGCAACTAGAATCATGGAGACGAAAATTTGAAATCGATAAAGATATAAATATTGCTAAACCTAATATAGGACACAAAGTAATAGCTAAGCTTTTTAAATTACATAAGGTTTCTTACGTCATAACTCAAAATATTGATAATCTTCATCACGATTCAGGGATTCAATCTAATAAAATTATTGAATTACATGGAAATAGTACTTTTGCTAAATGTCTTAATTGTAATAAAAGATACGAACTAAAATATGTAAAAAGATTTTTGGAAAAAAATAATAATAACTATACTGTTGCTCCTAAATGTTCTGACTGTAATGGAATTATTAAATCAGCCACCATATCTTTTGGACAACCTATGCCAGAAAAAGAGATGAGGGTCGCGGAAAAAGCTGCCCTTGAATGTGATTTATTCATAGTCATAGGTTCATCGCTTAAAGTTTATCCTGCTGCAAATTTACCCATCATTGCACGAAAGAATGGATCAAAATTAATAATTATTAATAGAGAGAATACAGAATTAGATTCAATTGCTCATTTAGTAATAAATGACGAAATAGGAAAAACTCTTTCAAATATTAAATTTTGAACTTAACTCAGTACAATTTTTACTATAGCATATAGTCTAATTTTTAATAAAATGGTTAAAATATGTCATTTCCTAAAAGATCAAAAAAAATAATTAACTTGGAAGATGCTGTAAAAAATATTAATAAAGGCGATACTATAGCTATAGGAGGGTTTGCAATTTATCAGAGACCTATGGCTTTTGTTAGAGAAATCATTAAACAAAAAATTAAAAATCTAACTGTAATTGGAGTAACAAATAGCATAGAATCTGACATTTTAATTGGTGCTAATAGTTTAAAATCAATTGAAACTAGTTATGTGGGATTTGAAAAGTATGGATTAGCACCAAACTTTAGAAATTACGCTGAAAAAGGCAAAATCAAAGTAATAGATTATCCTGAATTAATTTGTATAGATAGGTTTAGAGCTAGCCAAGAAAATCTTGATTTTTGGCCTGCAGCTGGTTTAGGA
The DNA here is from genome assembly GCA_002715265.1 of Candidatus Pelagibacterales bacterium. Lineage (GTDB taxonomy): Bacteria > Pseudomonadota > Alphaproteobacteria > TMED109 > TMED109. Next base: position 42,257 of record PAYS01000017.1, on the reverse strand, counting down.
GGAACTGATATTGTTAAACTTAATAAAAATATAAAAAAGTTTTTATGTCCAATTACAAAAAAAATATTGCACGCAGTTCCTGCCGCCAAACCAAATGTAGCAATTATTCACGCATTAGCAGCAGATGAATTTGGCAATATAATATCTCCAAGTTACAAAAATATGGCTCAAAGTTTGGATATATTAATATCTAGAAGTTGCGAAAATACGTTAGTTACAGTGGAAAAAATAGTAAGTAATAATTTTATTAAAAAACATCCTAATTTAATAGAAATTCCTAATCACAGGGTAAAAAGTATTTCGTTAGCACCTTTCGGAGCTCACCCTACTTCTATGTTAGGTAAATATTCAGACGATGAAGAACATTGGAATGAATATATTAGAGCATCAGACAATAACGAATCTTTTAAAAAATACATAAATAAATACATACATTCATCAAAAAATAATGATGATTATCTTAATAAAATAGGAGGAGCACATTTATCTTCTCTGCTCCAAGTGGATACACAAAAATGAATATAGACTACACTTTGAATGAGCTTATTGCTGTTAATTTATCTAAAGAATTTAAAAATGGTGAAGTAGGTTTTACTGGTTTAGCTACTGGAGGACCTGCAGCACTATATATTACCGCAATTCCATTAGTAGCAATGGAGCTAGCAAGACGTACTCACGCTCCTGATTTAAATATTATTTTCGCAGGATGGATACAAAACCCTGATTTATCAAAATTAACACGCCTTCCTAATGCTGAATATGATGAAACTTTGAGAGACATTCCCTGCGAAGGGCAATATCTTACATATCCTTACCAATATAGTTTTAGAAGAGGGAGTATTAGTTTTGGTTTTGGATCAGGAATTCAAATTGATAAACAGGGAAATATAAATAGTGTTTGTATTGGAAATCACGATAAACCTAGAGTAAGAATGGTAGGACCTATTTTTCTTCCAGAACATTTTTCAATGTTTGGAAGAGAATATGTGATGATGCCACATCATGAAAAAAGAGCTTTTACAAACAAAGTAGACTATATTACGGGAGTAGGCTACCCAGATGGTAAAAAAGGAAGAAAAAAGCTTGGCTTAACTAGAGGAGGACCTGAACTAGTTATTACTCCAAAATGTATTTTTGATTTTGATAAAATTAAAGGCAAAATTAAAGTAAGGTCTATCCATCCAAATGTAAGTTTAAAAGATCTTCAAGATTCAACAGGTTTTGAATTAGGAAATCTAAACAATATAAAAAATACCAAATCACCACAAAAACACGAACTAAAAATTATACGTGAAGACATTGATCCACACGGCATACTGCTAGGAAATAACTAATGGTGGGAACGAGAGGATTCGAACCTCCGACCTATTGATTAGGAATCAATTGCTCTATCCAGCTGAGCTACGTCCCCGTGCTTACCAACCGCACATACGTCCCCACTAAAATATTTATAATGTAAAATGACTTTTGAACAAATATTTTTTATATCAAAATTAGTAGTTGTATAGATTTTATGCTTAAAGTATAATCAGATTTCAAAAAATCAAAAAGTTTTATTAAGGAGCAAAAAATGAGTCCAGTTACGTATGAACTTAAAGAAAATATTGGCATTATCACAGTTAATAACCCTCCAGTAAATGCTTTATCACAAGCAGTAAGACAGGGGCTGGCCGAATGTTTAGAACAAGGTATAAATGATGATGGTGCAGAAGCTTTAATAGTAACTGGAGGGGGAAGAACTTTTATGGCTGGTGCAGATATATCTGAATTTGGAAAACCTGCCAAAAGTCCAGATCTTAATTCAGTAATAAATGCTTATGAAGATTCATCTAAACCAACAATAGCTGCATTACATGGTACTCCTTTAGGTGGTGGTTTAGAAGTTTCTATGGGCTGTCAATATAGAGTTGCAGATTCTAAAACTATGCTTGGTTTACCAGAGGTAAAATTAGGTCTTCTACCTGGAGCAGGAGGAACGCAGAGACTTCCAAGACTAGTGGGTCCAGAATTAGCACTTGAGATGATTACTTCAGGAAATCCTATTCCTGCAAAAAAAGCATTGGAAGAGGGTTTGGTTGAAGAAGTTCACGAAACAAATAGTCTTGAAGAATTAATTGAAAAAACTATGGTTTTTGCACAAACAATAATATCCAAAAACACTCACCCTAAAACTAGAGAAAGAAGTGAGAAAGTCTCAAATGTATCAAGCGATATTTTTGACAATGCTATTAAAAAAATTACTCCTAAATTAAGAGGAAGAGAAGGACCTTTAAGATGCATAGAAGCAGTAAGAGGAGCTGTAGATCTGAACTTTGATGCAGGATTAAAAAACGAGAGAGAATTATTTCAAATATGTCATGATTCTGATGAATCTGAAGCATTAATTCATTCTTTCTTCTCTGAAAGAATGGCAAATAAAATTCCTGGATTAGATAAAGATACGCCATTAAGACCTATAAATAAAGCTGTAGTTATAGGATGTGGAACCATGGGTGGTGGAATTGCAATGAGTTTTGTAAATGCTGGAATTCCAGTAAGCGTTATAGAAACTAGTCAAGAGTTTCTGGATAAAGGAATGAATATAATTAAAAAAAATTATGCTGCTACAGTATCTAAAGGAAGATTAAGTCAGACCAATATGGATAAAAGAATGGGGCTTCTCAACGCAACTTTAGACTGGGATGTTATTAAAGATGCCGATATAATTATTGAAGCAGTATTTGAAGAAATGAATATTAAAAAAGAAATTTTTAGTAAAATAGACTCTTTAGCTAAAAAAGGGGCAATTCTAGCTTCTAATACTTCTACTCTCGATATTGATGAAATAGCAAATGCCACTAACAGACCTACCGAAGTAGTAGGAACACATTTTTTTAGTCCTGCAAATGTTATGCGTCTCTTAGAAATAGTGAGAGGAAGCCAAACAAGTTTAGATATTTTAGCAACTCTTATGAAGCTTGCAAAAAAAATTAAAAAGGTTGGTATCATAGCCGGAAATTGTGATGGATTCGTGGGCAACAGAATGTTTCACCAATATGTAATGCAAGCTCACTTACTTGTAGAAGAGGGCGCCACACCTGAACAAGTCGATGCTGCTGCCGAAAAATGGGGCTGGGCAATGGGTCCTTTTGCAGTCAATGACTTAGCTGGAAATGATGTAGGTTGGCTCATAAGAAAAAGACATAAAGAAGAAAATTATTACGAAGGAAAAAAATACGCTTCTACTGTCGCGGATAGACTCTGCGAATTAGGACGTTTTGGTCAAAAAGTAGGTAAAGGATTTTATAAATATGACCCTCAAACTAGAAGAAGAGAATCAGACCCAGAGGTTTTAAAAATTATTGAAGATGTTAGAAGAGAAAAAGGAATAAACCCTCGAGAAATTAGCGAAGACGAAATTTTATCCCGCTTACATGGAGCTCTCATCAATGAAGGAACTCGTATATTAGAAGAAGGACATGCATTTAGAGCATCAGACATTGATGTATGCTACATTAACGGATATGGCTTTCCTTCACATAGAGGAGGGCCAATGTGGCAAGCAGATAAAATTGGTATTGATAAAATTAATAAAGAAATTGAAACTCATAGAAATGCCGATAATTTATCATGGCCAGAATCTAACCTTTTAAATAAACTTGAATCATCTAATGAAAAATTAGGAGCATTTGTTCCTGATACCAGTAACCCTAAAAAAAGAACTTCATAATAAAGGAGACTAATAATGAAAGAAGCAGTAATAGTATCAACAGCTAGAACACCAATAGGAAAAGCTTATAGAGGAGCTTTTAATAATACACACGGAGCAGTCTTGGGAGCTCATGCTATAAAACATGCTATGGATAAAGCAAATATTGACCCTCAAGAAGTAGAAGATGTAATTATGGGTTGTGGAACTCCTGAAGGAGCCACAGGTGTAAACATTGCAAGACAATGTGCAATTCGAGCAGGTATGCCAGTATCTACAGCTGGAGTGACAGTAAATAGATTTTGTTCTTCTGGGTTACAAACTATTGCGATGGCTGCTCAAAGAGTAATTGTTGATAATGTTCCTGTCGCTATAGGAGGAGGATTAGAATCAATTAGTCTGGTTCAAAACGATCATGCAAACAAACATCATATTCATGAAGACTGGATTTTAAAAAATAAACCAGAACTTTATATGACAATGTTAGAAACTGCTGAAGTAGTAGCAGAGCGATATAATATTACGAGAGAACAAATGGATGAATATGGTCTGCAAAGTCAAATGAGAACTGCTGCAGGACAACAAGCCGGAAAATTTGATGAAGAAATTGTTCCTTTAACTACTACAAAACTCATTCAAGACAAAGAGTCAGGAGAGATATCTGAGGTTGAAGTTACTTTAGAGCAAGATGAAGGAGTTAGAGCAGATACAAACAAAGAAGGTTTAGCTAGCCTTAAAGCAGTATTAGGAGAAGATAAAACTATAACTGCTGGAAACGCAAGTCAATTATCAGATGGAGCATCTGCTTGTGTAGTTATGGATTCTAAATTAGCAGAAAAAAGAAATATTGAACCTTTAGGAATTTTTAAAGGTTTAGCCGTAAGTGGATTAGAGCCTGATGAAATGGGCATAGGTCCAGTATATGCTATTCCAAGGCTTCTTGAGAGAAATAACTTAACAATGGATGATATTGACTTATGGGAATTAAATGAAGCTTTTGCTGTTCAAGTAATTTATTGTAGAGACAAATTAGGAATTCCTAATGATAAATTAAATGTAAACGGAGGCTCAATTGCTGTGGGGCACCCATATGGCATGTCGGGATCACGTTTAGTTGGTCATGCCCTAATTGAAGGAAGAAGAAGAAAAGCTAAAAATGTTGTAGTAACAATGTGTATAGGTGGTGGACAAGGAGCTGCTGGCCTATTTGAAGTTCATCCTTCTAGTTAAATTAATTAAAACAGTCTTATATTGTTAAACAATATAAGACTGTTAATTTTTTAACCTGATATAGTTATACCACCATCCATAACAATTTTTTGACCAGTAATAAAATCTCCTGAAGAAGAGGCTAACATAATAGCTGCTCCAGCCACCTCATCAGTTTTTCCTATTCTTTTCAATGGCGCTGTAGCTTCAACTTTTGCTAACGTGTCAGGGTTTTCCCATAATGCTCTTGCAAAATCTGTTTTTATAATTCCAGGACAAAGCGCATTAACTGTTATATTTTTTGGACCCCATTCTACAGCTAAGGATCTAACTAAACCTAAATCAGCAGTTTTAGAAATAGAATAAGCGCCTAATACACCACTGCCCTGAATTCCCGCTATTGATGAAATTACAATCACTTTACCTCCTCCAGCTTCTGCCATCTTAGGTAATATCATATTAGATAACCATAAATTTGATTTAACATTATTATGCATGACCTTTTCAAAAGCCTCATCTGTAATATTTGCTAAAGGCCCATAATATGGATTAGATGCTGCATTTAATACTAATATATCTACCTTACCAAAATTTTTATAGGCTGCATCAGTCAGTCCTTGTAACGCATCCTTATGTCCAATATTACATTCATGGGCTACAGCCTCTCCACCTAAAGATGTAATTTCTTCTACCACTTTATTACATGAATCAATTTTTCTACTCGATACCATAACTTTTGCACCATACTGCGCCATTCTTATGGCAATTGCCTTTCCAATTCCTCTACTAGAACCAGTAATAACTGCTGATTTACCTTTAAGATCAAATAATGGATTATCTTGCATTAGCTTCCCTCTCATAAAAATTTATATTAATATTTATTTTGTCATAGCGATGTATTATATTTATAAATTCAGAGAGTGTAAAATGGAAAAATATAATAAAGTTGTAGATTTAAAGAATTTTAAACCTAAAAATACTTCACCTAACGAGAGTGAATTAAGAATTCAATTAGCTGCTGCATATAGAATATTTAATTATCTTAAATGGGATTACCTAATTTATGGTCATATTACGGTAAGAGTTCCTGGGCCTGAAAAACATTTTTTAATTAATCCATTCGGCCTTAGATATGATGAAGTTACAGCTTCTAATTTAGTAAAAATAGATATTAATGGTAAAATTGTTGAACCAAGTGATTATCCTGTTAACCCAGCAGGCTTTATTATACATTCCGCCATACATGCTGCTAGAGAAGATGCACATTGTGTCATGCATACTCATACAGTAGCAGGAATGGCTGCTGCGGCTCTTAAAGATCCCATAAAAAATATAGATTTTTCTGGAATGATGTTTACAAACCGTATTGCATTTCACGATTTTGAAGGTGTTACAGTTCGTGAAGAAGAGTGTGAACGTCTTGCAAACAATTTAAACAATAAAGATGTTATGATACTCAGGAATCATGGGCTACTATCTGTAGGCTCCACAATAGCACATGCATTTATAAGGATGCATAATTTAGAAAGAGCATGCGAAGTACAACTAAAAACACGTGCAATTGATGATAAAATTATAGACGTTTCTGATAATATTGCAAAAGCACATGCGGATGAAATAGAGAACTCTGATAATGGTAATTTAGCTTTTCAAGCATTAACCCGACTAATGGATAAGATAGATCCATCCTATAGAGAATAATTATAATAACTTCGATATTTCTTTAATTATATCCGCGGCATCAGCATTATGAGAAAAATGAGTATGATATTTACCATTTTTATTCATTAAATATATGAAAGCTGAATGATCTATGGTATAATCTAATTCTGATCCACTAAAATCAACTTTCTTTTTATATACTCTCCAATTTTTAGCAATATTATCTATCTGCTCAACACTGCCGGACAAACCAATAATATTAGAATGAAATAAATTAACAAAATCTGTAATTTTTGCATAATCATCCCTCTCAGGATCTAAAGTAACAAAAACACTGTTAAATTTATTTTTGTCTGCTTCTAAATCATCTAAAACTTCACTTATAATAGTTAAGCCATAAGGACAAATATCTGGACAAGAAGCAAAACCAAAAAAAATTAATAAAGGTTTTCCTAAAAAATCGTCTTGGTTATATATTCGGCCTTCTTTACCAATTAATTCAAAATCTCCTCCTATGTCCGCACTGCCATTATTATTTTTTGAATAATTTGAATAATACAAATAATAAAATATAAAACCTAGTAGAATAATAAAACATAAAAATAAACCTCGCGACAACCCTTTAATAAATGCTGAATTCATTATTAAACCTCATGACATATAGAAAACGGATTAGCTATAATCTTTGGTAATAAATTTACAAATCTTACTCTACAAACCCCATCTGAGTAATCAAATCGACTGACAGCTAAATTATCTATCCAGAAAGGAAGAGTGGTATTTGGCAGAGCACCTAAGGCATACCCTATAGCAGCTTTAATTGGTCCTCCATGAGAAAAAATGACTACATCTCCTTCTTTTTTCATTTCTTGTATCCTCTGTATACTCCTGCATACCCTTTCAGATAGGTTATCATAGCTTTCTCCATTAGGTGGTGTATAACTAGTTTTTAACAACCAATTAGGATGGAAAATTCCCAATTCTTTTGTTTTTTCTTCTAATTTTTCATACTTCATTCCTTGCCAATCCCCTAAATTTTGCTCACCAAAACCTTTTTCCAAAGTATACTTACCTGAGACAAAACCTTCTTTAATAGTTGCCTCCATAGTTTTAATAGTTCTTTTTAAATGTGAAGAATAAACATCAGCATTCTTAGGCAATATTTTTGCTAAAACCTGAAAAGATTCTCTATCAGACACATCACAATCAACATCATTATTACCATAACAGCAACCGTTATTTCCAATTACAGTTGCATGCCTCACCCACCAAAACCTTAATTCAGCCAATTTACTCTCCAAGAACATATGTAAAATAATTTTAAAACTCTATTAAAATACAGCTATTTCATTAATTACTCAATTATGTTTTTTATATTTAAAAATAATTGGAATTAAAGATAATAATGATAAACCTCCTAAACCTATAACTATTTTATATGATATTAAATTCTTTATATGAAATAAGTCTCCGGAAACAAATATATCACTCGCTCCAGAACCCAACAAACTATATATTATTGTGGCAGGAATAATACCCAAACATGTAGTAATAAAAAATACAAAAAACCCAATACCTAATAATGAAGGCGCTATATTTACAAAAACAAAAGGAAACAGAGGCATTAATCTCATAAATAATAAATAATTAAATGCATTATCATTAATATTTTTTTCAAAATTAGCTAACACTCCTTTTTTATTTTTAATTTTTTGATTTAAATATTTGCCTAAAATACTTTTAGAAAGAATAAATAAAATACAAGCACCAATTGTGGCTCCTATTATAGTTAAAAAACTTCCAATTATCCAACCAAAAAAGAACCCACCTGAAAAAGTTAATAACCATGCTCCAGGCATAACCACTATAACTGCTAATATATATACTAATATAAAAATTAGGCATGCAGAAAAAAAATTGCTGTCTATATAATTTTCTATAAATAAATAGTTGCTGCTTATTTGATGTAGATTTAAATAAGAAAAATATCCACTAAAGTTAATAATAATAATTAGTAATAAAAAGGTTGCTAATGCAATTAATTTCCAATATTTTCTCATATTAACTTAAATATAACATTGTATAATAAAAAGAATAATATATAAGTATAAATCTCATATAAGATTTTTTTTATTTTTTGGAGAAAAATAGTGAAACGTACATTTCAACCCAGTCAATTAGTTAGAGCTAGACGTCATGGGTTTCGCTCGAGGATGTCAACAAAAAATGGTAGATTGGTTTTAGCAAGAAGAAGAGCAAAGGGTAGAAAAGTTTTATCGGCTTAGTACTATGTTAAATTTATTGCCCACTATAAAAAATCGCAAAGATTTTTTAGATATTACAAAAAATGGGCTTTTGTCTCCTCAATATGGTTTAGTTCTTCAATGTAAAATTAATAATGAACACGATATTAGAATAGGAATCACAGCTACAAAAAAAATAGGGAACGCTGTTACTAGGAACAGATGTAAAAGAAAACTAAGAACAGTTGCAAACGATATATTAAAAAATTTTGCTCATAAAAATAATGATTATGTTTTAATTGCTAGAAATACAACCTATGATAGAGATATTAACTTATTAAAAGAAGATCTTATAAAGGCTTTAAAAAAAATTAAAAAATACAAAAATTAAAATTTATTTAAAAGGAAATATAATGGGTGAACAAAAGAATTTATTACTTGCAATACTTGTATCTTTGGTAGTTTTGTTAAGTTTCCAATTAATGTTTCCTGGAGACAAAAGTTCTAATAATGTTGTAAGCACTAATAATGCTACGGAGCAAAACCTACAACCATTTCCTGAAATAAATGAAGTAGAAGACAAGCCCAGAGAAGAAATTATTAATGCATCCAATAGAGTAAATATTAATAACAGCCTGATATCTGGATCATTATCTCTTACTGGGGCAAGAATAGATGATATAATATTAAAAAATTATTTTGAAGATCTTTCTACAGAAGCAGATTATGTTAAATTATTATCTCCTAAGGGCACTAAAGATTCATATTATGCTGAATACGGGTGGCTAAAAAGTAATAATTCTAATATAAAACTTCCTGATGAAAATAGTGTATGGACCTCAAATAATACTGAAATTAATCCTAATTCCTCAACCACACTTACATGGGATAATGGGGAAGGAATAATATTTAAAAGAACTATAAAATTAGATAAAGAATATATGTTTGAAATAAAACAAACTGTAATTAATAATTCTAATGAAGATATTACTTTGTACCCTTATGCGTCAATTAACCGTAAAGGTTTCCCTAAACTATCCGGCCTATACATTCTTCACGAAGGTCTTATAGGCGTAATAGAAAATAGATTGCAAGAAGTTGACTATGATGATTTGGAAGATACTAATGAAATATCTGAATTATCGTCTAGTGGAGGCTGGATAGGAATTACTGATAAATATTGGTTGGCAGCTCTTATTCCTAATCAAGAATCAAAATTTAAAGGATATTTTCAGAGTTTTAATTATAATTCTAATCCTTCATTTCAAAGCAGTTTTACTGGTTCAGCAATAAATTTAAAATCAAATAATGAAGCGAGTTATTCAAGTAAATTATACATTGGAGCTAAAGAACTAGACATTCTTGATAGACATGAAAAATCTGGCATACCAATGTTTGACAAAGCAGTAGATTTTGGTTGGTTTTATATAATTACAAAACCATTATTCTACTTATTAACATTTTTTTCAAATTTATTGGGAAATGTAGGCCTTGCTATTATAGCGTTAACTATATGTATAAGAATTCTATTATTTCCACTTGCAAATAAATCATTCAAATCAATGAACAAAATGAAGATTTTACAACCTAAAATGATGGAAATTAGGGAACGTTATGGAAATGATAAAATGCAAATGCAAAAAGAAGTTATGGCGCTTTACAAGAAAGAAAAAGCCAACCCTTTAGCTGGATGTCTTCCCATCTTATTACAAATTCCAGTCTTTTTTGCTTTATATAAAGTTTTATATGTAACAATTGAAATGAGACATGCTCCATTTTACGGATGGATTAAAGACTTGTCTGAGCCAGATCCGTATTCTATTTTTAATCTTTTTGGTCTTATACCAATCGATCTTCCATCCTTTTTAATTATAGGCATATGGCCCTTAATTATGGGAGCTACAATGGTTCTTCAGCAAAAACTTAATCCAGCTCCACCAGATCCTATACAAGCAAAAGTTATGGGTATGCTTCCTTTTATATTTATATTTTTGTTTGCTCAATTTGCAGCAGGCCTTGTGATTTATTGGACATGTAACAATGCTCTTTCAATTGCACAACAATGGATTATTATGAAAAAAATGGATAATAATAATTCGTAATTGATGGAAAAACAGTGAAAACAAAAATTAAAAAAAATATTTTAATTTTTAATAGAAGAATAGAGCATTATACGGCAGCCGCAAACCATAAAAATTTTCCCGATTTGAATCTTCCCGAGATATGTTTTGCTGGAAGGTCTAATGTAGGAAAATCTAGTTTAATTAATGCAATATGTAATAAAAGATCATTAGCAAGAACAAGTAACACGCCTGGAAGAACGCAACTTATACATTTTTATAATATGGAAGACAGTATCATAATTTCAGACCTTCCAGGATATGGATATGCAAAGGCTCCTAAGGAAAAAATAAATAATTGGAACAAATTATTAAATAAATATTTTGTGAATAGATCTTCCCTTATTAGAGCATTTATATTAATAGATTCTAGAAGAGGAATCAAAGACAATGACAAAGAACTCATGAATTTACTAAATGTTATGGGAGTGAATTTCCAATGTATTTTAACTAAATCTGATAAAGTAACTGAAAGTTATCTTAAAAATATATATAATGAAACAAAACTAAAGTTAAATGAATATGCTGCCTCTTATCCAGAGGTAATTATTACGAGCTCAAAAAATAAAATAGGTATAGAAAAAATTCATTCATATATTAGTCAAATAGAGAAAAAAAAAGAGAATATTTAATGTCTAAAAAAAAAGAGATAATTGATAAAATATCAGCAACTTTAAATATTAAAGTTGAAACAATAGAACTATTTATACAAAAGTTTAAGGGTAAATATTTTGTGATTAAATATGGTGGTCATGCAATGGGGGACGAGTCTCTGTCCATATCTTTTGCTCAAGATATTTCATATTTAGAAAAACTAGGAATAAAACCAGTAATAGTTCATGGTGGAGGGCCTCAAATTGGTGCAATGCTAGAAAAACTGAATATTGAAAGCAAATTTATTGAAGGATTAAGAGTTACTAATGAGGAAACCGTAAAAATTGTAGAAATGGTTTTATCCGGCTCTATAAATAAAGATATCGTAAATAAAATTAATAAAACAAATAGTACAGCTGTAGGCTTGTCTGGCAAAGATGGAAAAATAATATTTGCACAAAAATTAAAAAGTAAAATAAAAGACAAAGATTCAAATATAGAAAAATTTTTAGATATTGGTTTTGTAGGAGAGCCTCAGAAGATAAATCCGTCAATTATAAATCAATTATCTTCTAATCAAATAATACCAGTAATCGCTCCAGTTGGTTATGGAAAAAATGGTGCAACTTTTAATATAAACGCAGATACTGCTGCAGGACATATTGCTAGCGCATTAAAAGCAGAAAGAATATTGCTTTTAACGGATGTAGAAGGGGTTCTCGACTCGAATAAAAAATTAATATCAGAGATATCAGTGGATACTGCAACAAAAATGATAGAAGAAAATATCATTACTGGAGGCATGATCCCAAAAATTGAAACATGTTTAAAAACAGTTAAATCGGGAGTAAAAGCGGCGGTGATTATAGATGGTCGCGTTAAACACGCCATATTAAGAGAGGTTTTTACTAAAGGTGGCTATGGAACCATGATTGATTAAATATTATTAAATGGTAAAATATAATTTAAATAATATAGATTATTGGGTATTTGATTTAGACAATACTTTATATCCTGCCGCTTCAAATCTATTTAACAAAATAGATAAAAAAATGAAAAAGTTCATAAGTGAAACTTTAGATGTATCTGAAATTGATGCACATAAAATACAAAAAAAATATTATAAAAAATATGGCACTACTCTTTTTGGTTTAATGAAACATCATAAAGTAGATCCAGACAAATTTTTAAAATATGTTCACAATATCGATGCATCTTCATTAACTGAAAATTCTAAACTTGAAAATGAACTAAAAAAACTGCCTGGAAAATTATATATTTATACTAATGGATCTAAGGCCCATGCTATTAATGTTTTAAAAAATTTAAATATAGATTATTCACTTTTTAATATATTCGATATTAAAGATGCAAACTACATACCTAAACCCTCCAATAAATCTCTAGATAAGTTTATTACAAAATATGAAATCAACCCTAATAGGTCAGTTTTTTTTGAGGACATAGAAATTAATTTAAAAAATCCAAAAATAGTAGGATTTAAAACAGTATTAATTAAAAGCACCAACCACCCTGATGAAAAAAATAAAAAAAAAGCAATAAATATGAAATATATTGACTATACCACATATGACTTAACTAAGTTGCTTAATAATATAAACATATATATAAATAACTGAATAATTTAATACTGTATATCATACACAATAAAGAGAAGAGAATATAATGATAAATCTACTAGAACTCGAAAAAGAGATAGAAATAATATGGGAAAATAGAAATAATATAAACTCAAAAACTTCGGGAAATGAAAGAGATATAATTGAAAAATGTTTAGCACTTTTAGATAATGGAGAAGTTAGAGTTAGTCAAAAGATAGATGAAGATTGGATTGTAAATCAGTGGCTAAAGAAAGCAGTTTTATTATCATTTAAATTATGGCCTATGGCTGAAATATCAGGAGGCCCAGGAAATAGTAATTGGTGGGATAAAGTACCCTCAAAATTTTCAAAATGGAACAATAAAGACTTTATCGATTCTGGTTTTAGGACAGTACCAGGTTCTGTTGTAAGATATAGCGCATACATAGCGCCTGATGCAGTTTTAATGCCCTCCTTCGTTAATTTGGGCGCAAGAGTAGGATCAGGAACAATGATAGATACATGGGCTACAGTTGGTTCATGCGCTCAAGTAGGAAATAACTGTCATATTTCTGGAGGTGTGGGTTTAGGAGGAGTCTTAGACCCCTTACAAGCCACTCCTGTAATTATTGAAGATAATTGTTTCATTGGAGCCAGATCTGAAATTGCAGAAGGTGTAATAGTAGAAGAAGGTGCAGTAATATCAATGGGCGTATATATTGGAGCCTCCACAAAAATAATTGATAGAGAAACTGGAAATACTTTTTATGGAAAAGTTCCTGCTTATTCAGTAGTTGTACCAGGTTCATTAAAAACAGAAAAAAGTAATAATGGTGATTTATCTTTATATTGTGCTGTTATAGTAAAAAAAGTTGATGAAAAAACTAGGGCAAAAACCTCCATTAATGAGCTACTGCGAGATTAATCAAACTCACTATTTTTTACAGGTCTATTAAGCAATGAATTAACAACAGTTTTAAGACTAAAATTATTAAATAAGATATTATATATCCCTATCATTATAGGAGCATCTATTTTGTTTTTTTTTAGAATAGGAAAGAATGCTTGAGTGGTAAAATAACCTTCTGCAATAGTTTTATTTGTAGTTAATATATTTTTTATTTCTTTTCCTTCGCCAAGGGATTTGCCTAAAACAAAATTTCTAGATTTTTCACTATTGCAAGTTAATAAAATATCACCTATGCATGATAAACCATAAATAGTCTCTTTTTTTCCTCCCATTACATCACAAATTTTTACCATTTCTGCTATGCAACGAGTAAGAAATGCAGCCCTAGCATTTTCTCCATAATTTAAGCCTTTTACTATACCAGCTCCAATTGCATATATATTTTTAATAGCTCCTCCTAATTGAACCCCAGCAACATCATCACTAGGATATATTCTAAAATTTCTTTTTGAAATTATATTGGCGAGTGAAATAGACTCTTTTATATCTATAGATGCGATAACGAGTGCCGCAGGCAATCCACTAGCCACCTCTTTTGCAAATGATGGGCCTGATAAAATAAAGTAATTATCTTTTAGCAAAACACTTTCAAAAATATCACTCATCATAAAACCCGTATTGATCTCTATTCCTTTAGAACAAATAATAACTTTCGCAGTTTTAGGTATGTATTTTTTATGTTTAATTAATATTTTTTTAAAAAATTGAGAAGGAGTTACGTAAAAAATATAATCTGCAATAATATCTTTAATTTGATTTGTAGCTATAATATTTTTTTCTAAGTTTATTTCAGGAAGAAATAAATCATTTCTATTATATTTATTAATTTGATCTACTAATCTATTTTCCTTCGCCCAGATTAAAACTTTGTCATTATTATTTTTGGCCAAGAAATTAGCTATAGCAGTTCCCCATGCACCTGCGCCAACAACCGCATATTTATATTTCATAAGTTTTTTCTCCCAAAGGCCACCTAGCTAATGCATCAAATGAATAATCGCTTTTATAACCTATTCTTCTATGTTCTATTCCTGCCCAAGCTATCATAATTCCATTATCTGTACATAGTTTTGGAGAAGGAACGTATAACTCGAAATCATTTTTTTTAGCTACTTTCTGTAAAGCACTTTTTATTTCTACATTAGAAGCCACCCCTCCGGAAGCGGACATAACTTTTGAGTCAGGATGCAGTTTCAAAAACATAGAGATAGCTTTTTGAGTTCTTTCTTCAATTATTTTACATATAGTTTGCTGAAATGATGCAGCTATATCGCTCTTATCTTTATCAGATAATGGAGATAATGATTCTGCTAATTGACGAACAGAGGTTTTTAAACCTGAAAATGAAAAATCACAATTATTCCTACCCTTAAGTGGTTGAGGAAACTGAAATTTATTTTCTGTACCATTTTGAGATATTTTTTCTATTTCTGGCCCCCCAGGATAGCCTAAACCAAGCAAACGTCCTGTTTTATCAAAGGCCTCACCAAGTGCATCATCAATAGACTGTCCTAAAACAACATATTTTCCCGGACCCTCTACAGAAAGAAACATACTATGACCTCCTGATATCAAAAGCGATAAATAAGGGAAATCCAACTTATGAGTAAATCTTGGCATAAGCGCGTGACCATCTAAATGATTTATTCCTAAAAAAGGCTTATTTGCCACACACGAAATTGCCTTGGCTGCAGTTAAACCAACTAATAAACCACCTATCAAACCAGGCCCCGCAGTGGCAGCAATCGCATCAATTTCAAAAACAGACAAATTAGCTTTCTTTAAAACTTCATAAATTACTTTGTCACAATGATCTACATGGCTTCGAGCGGCTAATTCAGGCACAACCCCCAAATATTCCTTATGAATTTTTACCTGACTATAAATGCACTCAGATAATATTTCATAATTTGTATTAACCAAAGCCGCAGCGGTTTCATCACAACTTGTTTCTATACCTAATACAATCATAGTACTATTATATAATATGATTAATGTTTTTTAACAGTTTAAAATGATGTACAAATAAATAATGATAAAAAAAACCTGTAAACCTATATTAATTGGAACTAGAAAAAGTCCCTTAGCACTTTGGCAAGCAAACCAAGTGAATAAAAAAATTAAAGAAGGGAAATTAATTAAAATACAGACTACAGCAGATAAATTTATTAATAAACCCTTATCAGAAATTGGAGGGAAAAGTTTGTTTACCAAAGAACTAGATGAAGCTCTTTTAAACAAGAAGATAGATATAGCTGTTCATTCATTAAAAGATGTACCCACAGTAATTTCTAATAAAATTGATTTAGCCTATATTCTTCCTAGAAGTAGTATTAGTGATGTATTAATTTCTAAAAATAATATTACTAAGCTGACAGATCTTCCTTTTGGCAGCAAAATAGGAACCTCTAGTCCTAGGAGATTCTCTCAAATAAAAAATATAAGGCCGGATATTAATATTGTTACCATAAGAGGCAATATTCAAACTCGAATAAATAAAATTAAAGAAAAAAATTTAGATGCTATTATTTTAGCTCTAGCTGGTATTAAAAGATTAAAAATTAAAGTTCATTATGCAATTTTAAGAAGTCCAAATTTTTTAACTACTGCAGGACAAGGGATAATTGCAATAACATATTTAAAAACTAATAATGAAATAAAAAATATACTATTTAATATGAAAAATTATCCGGTTACATATCAGGCTAGAGCGGAAAGAGCTGTTCTTGAAAAATTAAATGGAAATTGTAACTCTTCAATAGCTGTAAATTCAAAAATAAAAAATAATAAAATTTCTATTAATTCTACAGTATATTCCAGAAATGGAGACTCTTTTATTAAAGACAGCATAAATGGTGAATTAAAAGATTCTTGTGCTTTAGGTCATCAGCTAGGAGAAAACCTTATTAAACAAGGGGCGTCAGAGTTACTAAAAAATGATTCTCACTAACAAAAATATTACTTTAATAGTAAGACAAAAAAATAGGGCATTACCCTTAAAAAAATTTTTAAAATTAAAAGGTTTTGACGTTTTAGTGGAACCAGTTTTTAAAATAAAAGCTATAAAGCATAAAAATATAAATTATAAAAATTACTCAGCTATAATGTTTACCAGTGCCACTACTATAGAGATACTTGAAAAAGAAAATATTGATAATAAATTCAAGAATATACAAACATTTTGTGTAGGAAAAGTTACTTATGAAACTGCCATAAAATATGGATATAACTGTATTAAAACAACTGCAAATACAGGGCAATCACTTGAAAAGGAAATTATAAAATTTGTTAAACCATCCAATAATAAAATACTTATTATAGGAGGAAAAAAAATTGCACATAATCCAATTGCAGGTTTTAATACTGCAAGATTAAAATCTGAGCGCATAATAATATATGACACCATACCTATTAAAAACTTATCCAAAGAAAGTATTGAAGTAATTAAAAATAATAGGATTAAGAATATAATAATATACTCGCCAGAAACCGCAAAAACTTTTATAAACCTCACAAAAAATATAGATATAAATAATATTAAAATAATTTGCTTAGGCAATAAAACTGGAAATATTTTCAAAAAAGATAATTGGAAAAAAATTCAAGTCGTTAATGACACAAGCTTAAAAACCTTTGCTAATGCTATAATTGAAGACTAAACTATTTTTATTAAATTTATTTTGTTTAAATTGAGGCATTTATATGAAAAAAGAAGCTTCTGAAGATAAAGATGTAAATATTTCAACCACTATTAAAAACCTTGGTGGAGCCAAAGCCATTCAAAGGTTTTTGGTTTCTAAAGGACATAATATAAATATTGAATCTATTTATAAATGGAAAAAAAATGGTATTCCTTATAGATATAGGGATTTAATGAATAATTTACAAAATATGGAACTAATTAATAATAAGAATAAAAATGTAGAGAAAGATATTACTCAAACTGAAATAATTTCTAATAGTTTAAAATTTAAAAAACCAATAAAATTTATAATTGTTTTTATTATAATTTTATTATTAATATCATTTTTATATATTCAAAATGATAAAAAAATTGAATTACTAAACACAAAATTACTAAAATTAGAAAATAATATTATTGATATACAAGAAAATTATCTTAACCGTTATCAAATAGAAATTGACCAAATATCTAATGAACTCAAAAACCAATCCTCTATTAACAAGTTGAATAAAGAAAATATCCAAAAAATATATGACAATTATTCGAATTATGATGAATTAATAAGTAATAATGAAGATAACTTAATTGTACAAAACATAGATGAAATAGAAAAATTTAAAGATAATTTAAAAGAAAAAGAGGCAATTTTATACCTATTTTGGTTAAAGGATAATATCTATAATACACCTAACCTTAAAAAGCTAACGTATTTTATAGAACATATGAATAAACAAACAATGCCTAATGACATTAAAAATTCTCTTTCAGTATTAAGCGAAATGAAGAATAATCAGCCTAAGAATATAATACAATTAATAACTGACATTAATAATATATTACAAGATGAGAGAGATTCTAAAAATAATATCGAACTAAATAATGATAATAAAATTTTCAAAAAATTTAAAAGTTTAATAAAAATTACTAAAATAGATAATAAAAATAATACTTTTTTAATAGAGAATACTAGTAAAAGTTTATTAAACTATGAATTTGATAACGCAATTTATTTAATTTCTTCTGCAAATATTAAACCTTCTATAAAANTAAATACATGGGTTAGTGATGTAAAAAAATTAAGTAATATTAATAAATCTCTTGAGAATATTTTAAATTGGATGATATATAGAGGGAAATAATTGTTTAAAATCTTTTTTATATTTTTAATTACTTCCATTCTTGGATTCTTTACTATTTGGTTAAAAAAAGATCCTGGAAATATAGCTATTTCTTGGTATGGATGGATAATTGAAACTTCTATGCCNATTTTANTATTAGCCTTTTTATCAATATTTTTACTTATATGTCTTATNTTTATTTTTATTAAAANTATTTATATTTTACCAAAAANCATAAAAAAACAGATAAATAAAAAAAGANATAATAATGCTATTAATAATATCGTCAATGCCTACTCTGCAAGAGGAATGGGTGAACTCGAACTAGCAAAGAAGTACGCAGATAAAGCAAAAGTTTTAAATAAAAGTCCTCTTAAACTTTTGTTAGATATGGAAATTAGTAAATCTTATAATGAATTTGATAAAAATATTTATACAGAAATGATGAAACATCCAGAAACTAGGCTGCTAGCAATTAAAAATATTACAAATAAATATTTTAAAGAGAATGATATTTTAAAAGCTATAAATACCATCAAAATTATTCCAAAATCAAAAAAAACTCCAGATTGGTTTTTTTATAAATTATTACAGCTTTATATTCTTGATAGTGATTGGGATAATGTAATTCTATCAATTAATCATATTAATAAATACACTAATATTAGCTCTAAAGATTATAAAAAACTTCAAGGTAAAGTTTATTATACTATAGGTTTAGATTTATTTAAAAAAAATAACCTTAAAGAAGCCTTAAAAAATATAGATATCTCACTAAAATATGATCCTTCTTTTTCAAGCAGTATAGTTCTAAAAAGTAAAATTTTTTATGATAATAACCCTAAAGAAGCATTAAAATTTATAAAGAGTTCTTGGAAAAATTTTTCACACCCTGACATAGCAATACTAATAAATGACATTAATTCAAGCAAAAATAAAAATTATACTCTTACACTAGTAAAGGATATTATTAAAACAGGTAAAAATACTTTTAATAACAACTTACTTCTTGCTAAAGCCTCTATAAATGCAAATTCATGGAAAAATGCAAGACAAGCACTTAAGGACATTCCTTCAGAAAAATGGACAAAAGATATTTTTAATATGATGGCCGATATAGAAAAAAAAGAAAATGGCAATGAAAAATTATCTAATGAATGGAAGGAAAAAGCTGCCTTAGCTAAATTAGATTATATATGGGGTTGTACAAATTGTTCACATATAGAAAATGAATGGAAAATAATTTGTCCAAAATGTCTGTCTTTTGACTCTATAAAATGGCAGCAATTTAAAAATAATAAATTTAACCATAATATAAAATTAAATAAGACAAATATTAAAATTGAAAGTAATAATAAAANAAATAATCATGAAAATGCAGCTAGAGGAATTCTNGAAGACCTTAGTAAAGGTCTAAGCAATTGATTAAAATATTATTAAAATTACTGATTTTAGTTCTATTCTTATTAAATCCCTACAATGCTATGACTGACAGCAATGTAGACATGATAATAATAGAAAAGTCCAAGCGGTCTTTAAAATTAATAAAAAATGGTAATGTGATAAAAAAATACCCTATAAACTTAGGTTTTGAACCAATAGGACATAAATTTGTAGAAGGTGACGGCAAAACTCCTGAAGGTCTATATTATTTAAATTATAAAGTTTTAAATAGTGAATTTTATATATCCTACAAAATATCTTACCCTAATAAATGGGATANAAAGAATGCTAAATCNCTTAATCAAAGCCCAGGAGGCTACATAATGATACACGGAGAACCTAAAATAAATAACAACATAAAAGATTGGACTAACGGCTGTATCGCTTTGTCTAATGATAACATTAAAGATTTTGATAAATTAGTGCAAATTAAAACACCTGTNTTAATANTGAAATAATGTTTTATGAAGC
The DNA here is from genome assembly GCA_002715265.1 of Candidatus Pelagibacterales bacterium. GTDB lineage: Bacteria > Pseudomonadota > Alphaproteobacteria > TMED109 > TMED109. The sequence continues at coordinate 21,453 of PAYS01000017.1, read as the reverse complement.
AAAAACCATTTCTTTATTTTTAAAAGATTTTAATTCAATATAATTAAAAGATGGGTCAGAAAAAAATAACGTTGCCTGCTCACCTACTTCTCCTTGAAATCTTATATAAGGCTCTATAATGAATTCAATATCATTAAAAATTAACTTATCTTTAATATTGTGCCAATCTCTCCAATCCATTATCAAACCAAAATGTCTTATTGGTACATTTTTTCCATCTACTTCATTATTTATCTTATTTTCAATATTTACATTTTTAGTTAAATGAGCAGTAATTTGATGGCCATAAAAATTAAAATCTATCCATTTATTACTTTTCCGTCCTATCTTGCAATCCAAGACCTTTGTATAAAAATCTTTAGTTTGATCTANATTATAAACAGGAAANGCAAGATGAAATAATGGCNGCTTATNCAATTAATTAACTCCAAATTATATATCTATGTTTTCTACTTCCAAAGCTCTATCCTGAATAAATTTTCTTCTAGGCTCCACTTCATCACCCATTAATGTTGAGAAAACTTCTTGCGCTGTTGTTGGGTCTTCTATATTTACTTTTAAAATTGTTCTTGCATCAGGATCTAACGTAGTTTCCCATAACTGGTCAGGATTCATTTCTCCTAAACCTTTATATCTTTGTATAGATAAGCCTTTTCTCCCTAATTCTATAGCTTTTGAGTATAAATCAGTCGGTCCTCCAATATCATAAACATTGTCGTCATTTTTTAGTTTTGCCCCATTAAAATAAGTTTCTTGTAATTCAGTTGCATGCTTTTCTAGTTTTCTAGCATCAGATGAATTTAACATATCAGAGTCTATGATATATTCTGAAACGACTCCTCTTCTATCATGTTTAAAGTTATATTCTTTATTAGCTTCATTATAATCACCTGACCATCCATCCTCACCTGGTTTAGCAAATTTATTTAAAGCTTTAGACACAAAATNTGCAACTATACTAGCTTTTTCTTTATCCTCTAATAATGATGAACTTAGTGCACCACTTATTGCCAAGCGTTCAATTAAATTGACATCAATTTTTTTTGCAAGTGCATTAATAGCATTAAATTGTAATTTAGCGTTTAATATTAAAGATTTTAAATCATTTCCAGTCCTACTATNTCCTGTGTCATTCAATAACACAGAATCATCAACCAATTGATTTATTAAATAATCATCTAAATCATCCTCATCTTTTAAATATACTTCGCTAGACCCTTTTTTCACTTTAAATAATGNAGGTTGAGCAATGTAAACATGTCCTGCTGACACCAATTCTTCCATATGTCTATAGAAGAAAGTTAAAATTAATGTTCTTATATGGGAACCGTCTACATCTGCATCCGTCATAATAATAATTTTATGATACCTAAGTTTATCAATATTAAAATCATCATAAATACCAGTGCCTAGTGCTGAAATCATTATTCCAATTTCATTAGAGCTTAAAATTTTTGCCTTCTCTGCTTTTTCAACATTTAATATTTTTCCTCTAAGTGGNAAAACTGCTTGNGTTTCCCTTGATCGGCCTTGCTTAGCAGAACCACCTGCAGAGTCTCCTTCCACAATAAATAACTCAGATTTTTCAGGNTCTCTTTCCTGNCAATCCGCTAATTTCCCNGGAAGACTTGAAAATTCNAGCGCACCTTTTCTACGTGATAATTCTCTAGCTTTCCTTGCCGCNTCCCTAGCTGAAGATGCATCTATTATTTTTTGTATAATAATTTTAGCTTCTGAAGGGTTTTCCTCAAGCCAACTAGTTAAATTTTCNCCTACTAAACTCTCTACTACTGGTCNGACTTCAGAAGANACTAATTTATCTTTAGTTTGAGANGAAAATTTTGGGTCGGGCACCTTGACAGATAAGACTGCTGTAACACCTTCTCTCATGTCTTCACCCGTTAAATTTATTTTATTTTTCTTTCCTATTGGATTAGCTTGTGAATATTTGACTATAGCCCTAGTTAANGCCGCCCTAAAACCAGCTAAATGAGCTCCTCCATCCCTTTGTGGAATATTATTAGTAAAACATAGCACATTCTCGTAATAACTATCATTCCAACCAAGTGCTAATTCCACTTCAATGTCACTTTTAGCACCTTTAATATATATAATATTTTCATGAACAGACGATTTAGACCTGTCTAAATACTCTACAAAAGACTTAACTCCTCCCTCATAAAACAAATTGACACTTTTTTTATCTGCATTTCTATTATCTATAATATTAATTTTTAAACTTGAATTTAAAAATGCTAATTCTCTAAATCTTTTTTCTAATATAGAGAAGTCAAATTCTACCGATGAAAATACTTTATCAGATGGATAAAACTTTACATGTGTTCCAGATTTATTATCAGATTCTCCCAATTCTTCAAGAGGGGCTTCAGGTTCTCCCTGAATAAAATTCATAAAAAATTTCTTATTATTTCTAAATATTTCTAATTCTAATTTTTCAGATAAAGCATTAACAACACTTATTCCAACTCCATGCAATCCTCCTGAAACCTTATAACTATTTTCATCAAACTTTCCTCCAGCATGCAGCTTGGTCATTATGACTTCTGCAGCAGAAACACCTTCTTCAGGGTGAATACCAGTTGGAATACCTCTTCCATTATCATGAACTGATACTGATCCATCAGAATTTAATATTATTTCAATTGTATCGCAATGTCCTGCAAGCGCCTCATCTATGGAGTTATCTACTACCTCAAATACCATATGATGAAGACCCGTACCATCATCTGTGTCTCCAATATACATTCCGGGTCTTTTACGAACTGCGTCTAAGCCTTTTAAAACTTTAATTGAATCTTCATCATAATTGATATTATTTTTTTCTTCTGCTTCCAAAGCCATGTAAAATCCTTTATTTATGATTTAAATTTATTATATACGATTTTTTATTAAAAGTCATAAAATCACTTTCCTCTAAACCAGTCATAAATNCCTGGATTTTTAAATTNTCTATTTCTAAAGATAAAGCTCTTTTCTTATTAATNTCTAAGTGGGCAAAAACTTCATCAAGAAGCAATATAGGAGAAAAACAAGTNTGTGTTTTAAATGTTTTACATATTGATAATATAATAGATATTAATAATGATTTTTGCTCTCCNGTAGAACACTGCTGAGCAAATAAATTTTTATGATCATAAACAACTTCTAAATCTGATCTATGTGGACCATAACNAGTTCCTCCTTTAAAATAATCANTCTTTCTAGAATCAAATAAGTATTTAAGATAATTTTCTTTCAGAGANTNAAAATTATTATATTTAGAAAAATTNTTTTCTAATTCACCTCTGATAGAAATAGATGCTTTAGGGAAATGCCCCGAAGTATTCTGTATTTCTTCTCTCAAAAGGGAAAATACTTTATTTCTATCAATTACTATCTGCAATCCAAAATTTACTATTTGTTCCTCTAAATTTTTAAACCACTTATTATCAATTACCTGGTCTTTTAAAAGAATATTTCTTTCCCTCATTAATTTTTCATATTTTCTAACATTTGACGCATGTTGGCTAACGTACATCCAAGTAATTTTATCTATAAACTTTCTTCTAGACCCAGGAGATTCAATAAAAATNTTATCCATTAGTGGTGTTAAAGAAATTATACCTAAAAATTTTGTTAAAGTTAGAGGGGAAATGAGATCTCCATCCATTTTAACCTTTCTAACTTTATCTATATGTTTGTTATAAGATGTTCCAANAATNTGTTCATCAAAGTCTTTTTTAAACTTAATATTTATNCCAAAAGAATCACTTTTATTATTGACCATTTCTTTCAAAGGNACTGATCTTATTCCTCTTCCGGGTTGCATCATNGAAATAGCTTCTAAAATGTTAGTTTTACCTATTCCATTATTACCCAATATTACTATTGCACCATTAGGAAATTCATTTCCATAGTATTTATAATTTCGATAATTAGTTAAATTTAACTTAGAGATAAAGCAGTCTTTAACTTCTTNCTTAATATTCAAANATTTTTCATTTGNATAGAATGTTTTTTGATCAAGCANCAATTAATCTTAAACTCTCATAGGCATCAAAACAAACAAAACATCCTTATCATCTTTNTCATAAACNAGTGTTGGCGACACAGAATCAGAAACTTTAATAACTACTTCATCACCTTTAATTTGCCTTGCTACATCTAATACATATCTAGAATTAAATCCTATTTCTACATCCTCATTATCATATTTAGTTTCTACATTTTCACTAGCNCTTCCTTTTTCTGGGTTAGTAGCAGAAACAATCATATTATTTTTTTGTAAATTTATTTTAATTGCTCTAGTTTTATCAGTAGATACCGTAGAAACTCTATCTACTGCCTCAGACAAAAGTTGGTTTGAAACATTAATCTCTTTATCATTTTGTTCTGGAATAACTCTAGAATAATCAGGGAAAGTACCATCTAATAATTTGGAAGTTAAAACAACATTATTTACAGAAAGCATTATTTTATTTTCACTTACAGACAAATTTACGTTACCTTCTTGATCCTCAAGAAGTTTTCTAATCTCTATTATAGTTTTTCTTGGAATAATAACTCCTGGTATTTGTTCTGAACCTTGAGGTAAATNCATATCCACTCTAGATAATCTATGGCCATCAGTGGATACAGTTCTTAGCTTATTTTCTTCCTTTAATGCATGCATATATATACCATTTAAATAATATCTTGTTTCCTCTATAGACATTGCAAATGCTGTTTTATCAATAAGCCTAATAAGATCTGGCGCTGATACGCTAAAATTATGATCGTAATTTTCTTCAGAAATAGAAGGAAAGTCTTCAGAAGGCAGACAGTTCAAAGCAAAAGACGAAGAAGAAGCTTTTATAGCCAACCTGTCATTATTTTCCGATAAAAGCTCTACTTTAGTATTATCCGGTAATTTTCTGACAATATCATATAACATTTGAGCAGATGTTGTAATAGTGCCTAACTGCATTACTTCAGCTTCATTATTTTCTATTTTTTCTATGACAGATATATCCATATCCGTGGCTGTTAAATATAAACCATTCTCTTTAGCTTCCATCAAGACATTGGATAATATAGGTATAGTATTTCTTCTTTCTACCACAGAATGAACATGTTGTAATGCCGTTAATAAAGCAGACCTTTCTAGTGAAACTTTCATATTTTAAACCTTTGTTTACTATGAAAATTATAACCCATTTTTCTCTTTTTACAAAGATATTTAGATTGTTAATATGAATATAATTCTTATTCTACAATTATAAATATTAGTTATCTAAATTTCGCTTTAAAAGCTCTAAATCATCTGCAATAGAAGAGTCTTCAACAATCAAAGACTCAATCCTACTTACCGCGTGCATGACAGTAGTATGATCTCTTCCGCCAAAAGTTCTACCTATTTCTGGTAATGACCTTGAAGTTAATTGCTTAGANAAATACATAGCAATTTGTCTAGGCCTTGCGACTGCTCTTGCCCTTCTGGCTGATGACATGTCACTAAGTCTTATACTAAAATGTTCTGCAACTTTTTTTTGTATTTCCTCAATAGTAACTTTTCTATTATTTGCCCGTATCAAATCATGTAATACATCATAAGTGCTTTCCAGAGAAACTGGCCTACCTACTAATTGAGAATGAGCTACTAGCCTTTTTAATGCTCCTTCCAATTCTCTAATATTAGATGTAATTTTTTGTGCTAAAAACTCTAGTACATTTTTGGGAATATCACAATTTTTTAGGTCATCCATTTTAGACTGAAGTATTCCTAGTCGCAATTCATAAGTAGTTTGATGAATTTCAGCAACTNTGCCCCATCCTAATCGCGATCTTAAACGCTCTTCTATACCCTCTAAATCTGCAGGAGACCTATCTGAGCTTACAATAATTTGCTTGCTCTGATCAACAAGNGCATTAAAAGTATGAAAAAATTCTTCCTGCGTGGAATTCTTACCTGCTATAAACTGCACATCATCAATCATTAATACATCAGCAGATCTAAATTGCTCTTTAAAACCCATAGTGTCTTGCTCTCTTAAGGCTCTAACAAACTGGTACATAAATTTTTCAGCAGATAAATAAACTACTTTTCTTTGAGGGCTATTTTCTCTAATCCGCCATGCAATTGCATGCATCAAATGTGTCTTCCCAAGACCAACTCCACCATATATTACTAACGGGTTAAAAGTTACTTCATCAGTGTCAGCAATACGTTCTGCTGCAGCTGCAACAAAATTATTAGGAGGTCCCACTATAAATTTTTCAAAGGTATAATTTGCATCTAAAGGAGAAGAAAAACTTAAAATTGAGTCATCTTGCTTTATAATTTTTTTAACATTCTTATTAATCAAATTATCATCTACTATTAAACTAACAGATTTTACATCTTTACTAAGACTAACCCATAAAGTTTTTAGCCTATTACCGTACCTAGGCTCTATCCAGTCCTTATAAAACTTACTTTTGACAGATATAGTTATCTCACCATTTCTACATCCATTTAGATTTAAATAACTTAACCAATTATCAAAAACTGTATCTCCAGCTTCTATTTTAAGCTGATGTAGCACTTGCTCCCAAACTTCGTGTGCTTTATTTTCTGAAAGCATAGCGTCCCCATTAAAAGAATTTACGTAAAAAAAACTATAAACACAATTAATCACATTGTGCAATAACAAATAAAGATATTATATAATATTTACTTTAAATTTTTTATTCTGGTGCTAAATCTAGATAATTTTCGTGACATAGTGCCTTTGTGAATAACTCCTTTATTCACTCCAGCCATCAATTCTGGCTGAGCATCNTTTAATGCTGCCATAGCTTCCTCATAACTACCTTTTAAAATAGCTTCTTCAATTTTTTTTTCAAAAGTACGAATCTTACTTACTCTATTTTTATTAACAGCCGTTNTGCGATTCGTAGATCTTATTCTTTTTTTTGCCGAAGCAATGTTAGCCATAAAATATTCCTCAAAAGATATAAATTTTAAAGTCCTTGTATTAACTGATCTTTAATATAACGTCAACTATTGAAATAAATTAATCATCATTAAATTTAGGTTTTCTTTTCTCAATAAATGCTTCCATTCCCTCTTTTCTATCGTTTAATGAAAATGTAGACCTAAACAATCTTCTCTCATAAGTAATACCCTGAGATAAATTTGTCTCATATGCAGCATTAACAGCATCTTTTGCCATCATCAAAGCAGGTAGAGATTTTANTGAAATTATTTTTGCAATTTCCATTACTTCTTCTATAAAATTTTTAGAAGATAATATTCTGCTCACTAGCCCCATTTTTTCAGCTTCATAAACATCCATCATTCTACCGCTTAAAATCATATCCATTGCCTTTGACTTGCCAACTGTCCTAGGAAGACGCTGAGTCCCTCCTGCAGCAGGAAAAGTACCTAAATTAATTTCTGGCTGGCCAAATTTAGTATTCTCATTTGCAAATATTAGATCACACATCATAGCTAACTCACATCCTCCTCCAAGAGCATACCCATCCACTGCAGCGATAGTAGGCTTCTTGCATAATGTTATGCTTTCCCAAGGCTTAATAAAATCTTCATTAACAACATCAATAAATGTCTTTGATGACATTTCTTTAATATCCGCTCCTGCAGCGAAAGCTTTAGCAGAACCAGTTAAAACTATTACTGCAAGATTTTTGTCTGATTCTATTGTTTTTAAAGCATCATTTAAATCTAATATTAGTTCTTTGCTCAACGCATTAAGAGCATTTGGCCTATTTAACTTAATTAAAGCCACTCTATCATAAATTTCCACTATGATGTTCTTATATTTTTTCAATGCCATAACTATACCTCTCCCTATTTATTTCACCAAGGACAGAAAATTGTATGAAATTTTATAAAAATTATTTTCCATAAGGAAAATTGAAATTTCTAAAACATCTTTATCTCTATTAAAAATCATATAACTTTTATCTTTAGATAATTCTTTAATTTTCCAACCAAAAGACGGTAAAATTTTGGTGTAATACTTAATAATTTCTTTTGGGTCTATTAATGTATTTGCTTCTACCATAGAAATTACACCCGAATCTGAATTAAAATTCAAACACTCTTCATAATTCTCTGTAAATTCTAAACTAATAGGTATATCATCNATACATTCTAAAAAACCTTCAGACCAGGCTATTTTTAAAAATATGAATATAAATAATAGAAAATTTAAATATATTATTTTTGACATTTTTGACAAAAAAATGATGACCTCCCATTTTGTATAATTTTTTTTATTAACATANTACAATTTTTATTAGCACATTTTTTTCCTTTTTTATNATAAACTGATAAAAAATTNTGAAAATACCCTATTTCACCAGAAATATTTTTATGATCCTTAAGGCTTGTNCCTCCTTCATCTATAGCTTTAGTTAAAACTTTTACAATATTTATATAAAGATTTTTCGTTTCATTATAAGACAAATTTTTACATTTTCTTGTAGGTCTAATGCTAGACAAAAATAAACTCTCACATGCATAAATATTACCTAAACCCGCCAAAACTCTTTGATCTAAGAGCGCAGATTTAATAGAAGTATTTTTTGAATTTATTAATTTATAAAATTTATCTATTGAAAATTTACTACTTAATGGTTCCTGTCCAACTTTATTAAAATAATTTTTGAACTTATTACTGCTATTTTTATAAAAAAGAAAAAAACCAAACCGTCTAGGATCTCTATATATACAACTTATAATTTTATTTTTATCAAAAAATTCAAATATAATATGATCGTGTTTACCTAATACAAAATCTAATTGATTTTGTATAACTATACTTCCTGACATACCTAAGTGAAATATTANAGAATAACCATTATCAAAGTTNATTATACCATATTTGGCTCTGCGATATACNTTCACTACCTTCCTACCAGGCAAAANNGTTTTCATATTTGNAGGAATATTAAACCTTAAATTCTTGCGTTTAATTTCAATTCTTTTTACAACTAAGTTCTTTATTGTAGAATTTAAAGCACTAGTTACAGTTTGAACTTCAGGTAATTCAGGCATAATGAATACTAAATAAAGTANGAAAAGAAAGCTATAACAAAATATGAAAAATAATAAAAATTCAAAACCTATCAGAAATAATAAAGTATATTATGGCAAAAAGAAAGTTTCTATAGATGAAAAAAGAAATAATATATCAAAAATATTTTCAGAAGTTTCATATAATTATGACAAAATGAACGATATTATGAGTTTCGGCACTCATAGACTATGGAAGAAAGATTTAGTTGAGCGAGTTAGCTATGAACTTACTACGAATAAAGTTTCTAAAATACTTGATATTGCGGGGGGTACAGGAGATATTTCATTTTCTATTTTAAATAAAAAGCCAAATAACGAAATAACCATATTAGACTTAACTCCAGATATGATTGAAATAGGAAAAAGCAAAGCCAGTAAATTAGGATTTATAAATAANCCTATATGGATAGCGGCAGATTCTGCAAATTTACCCTTAAGAGATTCATTTTATGATATTGTTACTTGTGCTTTTGGAATTAGAAACGTAGCAGAAATTGATAAAACTCTAAGAAATGCATACAATACACTAAAACCAGGAGGAAAAATTTTTATAATGGAATTCTCTCCTAAAATACTATCTCCATTTCAAAAACCCTACTCTTATTATTTAAATCATATAATTCCAAGATTGGGAGAAAAATTCGCTAATAATAGAAATGCTTACCAATATTTAATAGAAAGCATTGAAACCTTTGATAAACCAGAAAAATTTGTAACAAAGATAAAAAAAGCAAATTTTAAAATAATTAAATTAAAAAAATACTTAGGAGGAATTGCTNATTTATATATAGCGGCTAAAATTTAAATATTTATTTATAATTTTTTAAAGGTTATTATCTGTTTAGGTTTATTAAAATAAAAGAAAAACAATGAAAAATATTAAAAATGTCTTACTTATAATCTCGGGTGGAATAGCCGCTTATAAAAGTTTGGAACTTATAAGATTATTTGTAAAGAATAATATAAAAGTAACCACTATTTTAACTAAAGGTGGTTCAAAGTTTATTACCCCTCTTTCAATTTCGGGATTATCTGGAGAAAAAGTATATGAGGACCTATTTTCTTTAAAAGATGAAACAGAAATGGGTCATATAAACCTATCAAGAAATGCTGACCTAATAATAGTNGCTCCAGCTTCAGCTAATATAATTGGCCGTATAGCAAATGGACTTGCAAATGACTTAGCTTCAACAGTACTTTTAGCTTCTAACAAAAAAATATATGTTGCCCCTTCTATGAATGTTGAAATGTGGAAAAGCCCNTTTACACAAGAAAATATTAAGAAATTGAAAAATAATAATATTGAAATAATAGGACCAGACTCAGGAGATTTAGCTTGTGGAGAAGAAGGAAGCGGCAGGATGACTGAACCTGAAAAAATATATAATGCAATAATTTCGAAAAAAAAAAAACTAAATATTAAAGCGCTTATTACAGCAGGACCAACATATGAGGCAATTGATCCAGTTAGGTTCATAGGAAACAAATCATCAGGAAAACAAGGTGTTGCAATAGCTAAAAGCTTATACAATTTAGGAGCCAAAGTTACACTAATAATTGGACCAAATAATGAAAACATTCCTTCTGGTATAAACGTAATAAACATAATAAGCGCAGAAGAAATGCTCAAAGAAGTTAAAAAAATTAAAAATGCTGATATAGCAATTTGTAACGCTGCAGTTTCCGATTGGAAAATTGACAACCCCTCAAAAATTAAAATAAAAAAATCTTCATCTAAACCTAAAATAAAACTTATCGCTAATCCTGATATCTTGGCCAGTATAGCAAAAAGAGACATAAATAGACCTAAATTAGTTATTGGGTTTGCGGCAGAAACTAATGATTTAATTTCTAATGCACAGAAAAAACTTAAAGACAAAAATTGTGATTGGATAATAGCTAACGATGTCCTTAAAAATCCTGATGTTTTTGGAGGAGCAAATAATAAAATTACTTTTATAACAGAAAATAAAATGGAAAAATGGAAAAAAACAAATAAAAATATTATTGCTGATAAACTAGCAAAAAAAATAGAAGATTTTTTTAAAAAATGAAAACTATCAAAATAAATATTAATATTCTAAGGCATGGTCCCAAAGAGTCTCCAAAATATGCTACTAGGGGTTCATCAGGAATGGATATAAAGGCAGCAATAGAAAAGCCATATTTATTAAAAANAAATGAAAGAAAAATTATTCCTTCTGGTATTAAAGTTGAGATACCCAAAGGTTATGAAATTCAAATACGGCCAAGGTCAGGACTGGCGCTTAAAAATGGAATAACAATCTTAAATTCTCCTGGCACCATAGATTCAGATTACAGAGGTGAAATAGGTATAATTATTATAAACCATGGTGATGAAGACTTTCTAATTCTACCAAATGATAAAATTGCTCAAATGGTAATAGCGCCAGTAATTTATGCAGAATTTATAAAAGTTGATAAATTAAAAGATACAAATAGAGGCGAAAAAGGATATGGATCTACAGGAAAAACGTAATGAATAATATTGATTTTACAGAAGAAGAAATACAAAGATATGCTCGCCACATTACTCTTCCACAGGTAGGGGGAGTTGGTCAAAAAAAACTTATGAAAGCTAAAGTTCTCATAATAGGAGCAGGAGGGCTTGGCTCACCTTTATTATTATATTTAGCAGCGGCGGGTGTAGGAACCATAGGTATAATAGATGATGATATAGTAGAGCTATCTAATCTTCAAAGACAAATTATTCATAAAAACAAAAATATAGGAATAGATAAAACTAAAAGTGCCAAAGAAAGTATTCTATCAATTAATCCAAATGTAAAAGTGATAACATATAAAGAAAGACTAAATATAAAAAATGCAGAAAAAATAATTAAAAATTTTGATATAATTGCTGATGGAAGCGATAATTTTGGCACCCGTTTTTTAACTAATGATGTTTGTTATTTTTTAAAAAAAACTCTTGTTTCTGCTGCAATATTAAGATTTGAAGGACAAATATCAACTTTCTCCACATATAAAAAAGAAAGTCCATGTTATAGATGTCTCTGGCCCAATCCACCAACTGCTGGAGCTGTGGCAACATGTGGGGAAGCGGGGGTATTTGGAGCCCTTGCAGGTAGTATAGGTTCACTACAAGCCATTGAAGTACTTAAAGAAATACTTCAAATCGGAGAATCTTTAAATAATAATTTATTAATATTTGACACTTTAGCTGCAGAAGTGAGAAAAGTTAAAATTTCTAAAGATATAAATTGTAAACTTTGTGGAAGTAATCCTACAATCTTAAATATGAAAGAAAACAAAGACTATAAATAATGAAGAAAAATAAACTCTCTATAATAATTCATACTAATAGTGATGAAAAAATAAATTATGCACTTTCAATTAGCGCTGTAGCTGCCGCTATAGATCGCAAAGTAGAATTATTTTTTGCAGGAGAAACAGTAAATAATTTAGTAAGTGAAGATATTTTAAATGCCAAAAATAAACATTCAAAATTAACCTTTTCTAATAGTGGTGAACTTTTAAATGCTAATAAGGAACTAAATACAAGGTTTCTAATTTGTTCGGGCGCATTAAATGAAAATAAAATTAAAAAAGAAGACCTAAGAGATGATATTAAATGGAATATTACTGGAATTACGGAAATTATAGCAGATGACAATAGTCAAATAATTTTTATATAATTCTATCCGGAGGCTTATGCCCATTCAAAAATGTTTGTATATTGACTATTACCTTTTCACCCATTTCTAATCTCGCTTCGACTGTCGCAGACCCCATATGAGGAAGTAAAACTGTATTAGGAGCATTTAACATATCTTTGCTCACTGCAGGCTCTCTCTCAAATACATCTAGTCCCGCTCCAGCTATTGCTCCTATTTTTAAGAATTCAGCTAAAGCTTTTTCATCAATAACTTTACCTCTAGACGTATTAATTATATATGAATGAGGTTGAAGAGTAGCTAACCTTTTTTTAGATAATAAATGAAAAGTTTCTGATGTGCTTGGGCAATTTACAGAAATGATATCCATCTTAGGAAGCATATCATCAAGGTTTTCCCAAAATGTAGCCTCATGTGCATCCTCTATAACATTAGGTAACCTATTTCTATTATGATAATGAATATGTAGACCAAAACCCTTTGCTCTCCTAGCTACAGCCTGACCAATAGAGCCCATTCCAATTATGCCAAGCCTTTTTCCCCATATACGCCTTCCCATCATATGAGTAGGACTCCACCCTTGCCAAGACCCAGTTCTAATCAAATTTTCTCCTTCAATAATTTTTCTGGGTACAGCTAGAAGCAAACTCATAACCATATCAGCAGTATCTTCCGTTAGCACCCCTGGTGTATTTGTAAGTATTATTTTCTTTTTAATGGCATAATCTGTATCAATATGATCCATACCGTTACCAAAATTAGCAATTAACTTTAATTTATTTGAAGCACAATCTAATACCGATTTATCAATTTTATCTGTTACTGTAGGAACTAAAATATCGGCCTCACTAACTACCTCTTTTAATTCTTCAGAATTTAATGGAATATCATTTGAGCTTAATTTTGTATCAAACAACTCCATCATTCTAGTTTCAATTAGCTCGGGCAGCTTTCTAGTTACTATTACAAGTGGTTTCGTTCCCATAATTTATTACCTATACTAAATTCGATGAATATCTAAAGTACGCTATTTTAGTTTGGAATAAAATTAAAAAATATATTCTTTCAAACAATTAGAATATTGGTAGAATATATTTAATATGAAAAACAATATTTTAACTCATACTAAAGCCTTTTTTATAATTATTTTTATAAACTATCTACCAATTATAAGTATGGCAGAAGAAAAAGATCAGAAAGAAACAAATTTTAAATCTCTTAAACATAATAATTCTAATATGAGACTAGGACCAGGTGAGAGATTTGAAATTAAATGGAATTTTAAAAAAATTGGTTTACCTGTAAAAATAATTCAAAAATATGATTTATGGTTTGAAGTAGAAACTTCAGATGGTTCTAAAGGATGGATGTTAAATAGGCTTTTATCTNAAANACAAACCGTAATTTTTAAACAAGATAGTTTTATTTATAAAAAGCCTAATATTACTTCAAAACTAATAGCAAATGTGGATAAAAATAGTATAGTAAAAATTAAATCTTGTAAAAATGAATGGTGTAAAATTGAGTCAGAGACTCATAAAATAAAAGGCTATACTATGAGAAAACATATTTGGGGANCCATNGNATCCGAAACTAATTAAATTCCTNCATAAGTGAATCTCTTATTTCATCAGAAATTATTGCTAAATGCCCNTATGATTCATGCTCAATACCTATATGTATATTATTATTTTTATTTTTAAATTTTTCTATTTGATTATCATCAAACGTAAAATGTAAAAAATGTACCGCACTTGCTTTACCATCGGCTGTAGTTCTATCTAAATCTTTTTCAGCTTGAGCATATATTATTGTATCTCCTATTGTTATTTTGACNTTTTCCTCAATTCCTCCAAGTCGNGCTAAAAAATTCTTACGTCTTANAGGATCATCTATTTCCACCATCATAGTAGCAATTAATTCTTTGCCATTGGGAACAAGAGGATTATAAGAATCTATTTCTAACTGCATATCCTCAGGAGATATTTGTTCAACAAACGCCATTTCTTGAATTTGATATACCATGGTAGACCNACTTTCAAAATATAAGCTTACTACTGGCCCAACATCTAATCTTCTATTTTTTTTAAAATTAATCATTTCTTTTCTTCTATCTTTTCTTTGTTTTCCATAGTCCTCATTAGAAATAATATCTTCAATTTTAATTTCTCTAGTATTCACAATAAACTCCTCTATTTAAAACCATATGAAAAAGCAAGCAGCTCAATTGGATGATATGCCTTTTGTATAATGCTTAAATCTTNAGTTTCTTCNATTTCTGATATTTGCTTCATATGCTCGCCAGCCANAGGGCAAGTTGAAGCAAAGTACTTTGAATNAAATTTCATTACATTTTTAGTAGGTATTTTTCCTATTTTCAAAGCCGTGTCAAAATTATCTTTTTTTACACCCCAAGAACCTCCATGCCCTGAACATCGCTCTATAACTTTTACATTTGAGCTAGGTATAAGTCTCAACATTTGCGCTGATTTTGGTCCAATATTTTGTGCTTTACTATGACAAGATAAATGTACTGTTATATTTGGGTCATCAAGAGGCTTCATGCCTTCTGCTAATCCATATTTTTCTGATAAATAAATAATGTATTCATCTATGTCCATTGTAGCTTCAGCCAATCTAACAATATTATCATCTGATGGAGAAATTAATGGCCATTCGGACTTAAGCATTAGCGCACAACTCGGGATAGGTGCTATTACTTTTTTGCCCTTCTCAACATATTTGATCAATTTACTTGCTATAGCTTCAGCCTGTTTAGCTACTCTCTCGATGTTTCCTTGTTCTAATTGTGGCATTCCACAGCATCCGTCATAAAAAGACTCAAGATCAACGCCATTATGTTTTAAAACATTATTAGCAGACTTAATAATTTCTGTATTATGATAAGTACCATAGCAACTTGAAAATAAAATTGCCTTCTCTCCATAGCTAGGNGCNCGTTCATTTACTTCTAAATTTGATTTAANCTTTTTAGANAATTTAGGTAATTTTGCTCTTTTATCAATATCTAAAGTTTTTTCTAAAATATATCTTGATGGTTTATTCTTTAATGATGTAATAGCGTTAGATAAAGTTTTTACCTTAGTTCCTAATTTTCCATTTCTATCTATTTCTGCTATTATTTTTTCTCTAAATTTTACTTTTCCTTTTTTGTAATTTACAGCTCTATGTCTCAACATTAGCTTAGGTATATCAATTGCAAACTCATGAGGCGGTACATATGGACAAGTAACCATAAAACACATGTCGCATAAAGTACACGCATCTATAACTGGCTTAAAATCTTTACTTTCTACTGAATCTAATTCAAAAGTTTCACTNTCATCTATTAAATCAAATAATTTAGGAAAACTATCACAAAGATTGAANCATCTTCTACANCCNTGACAGACATCAAACTGTCTTCTAGTTTCTTCATCTATTTTTTCTAAATCCCAATAATCTTTGCTTTTCCAATCAACAGGATCACGCTCTGGTGCTCTAAGACCACCCTCATTAGAGTTATTCATTCACATTCCTATTTTTATAAATAGGCACCTATAATTTTATAGATGCCTAATGATATTTTTATTCACTTAAATTATCTAAAGCTTTTTGAAATCTTCCAGCATGACTNCTCTCAGCCTTTGCTAAAGTTTCAAACCAATCTGCAATTTCATCAAAACCTTCTTCTCTAGCAGTTCTNGCCATACCAGGATACATATCAGTATATTCATGTGTTTCCCCAGCTATGGCNGATTTAAGNTTTGAAGCTGTATCACCTATAGGCTCNCCTGTTGCAGGATCACCTACATCCGCCATAAATTCTAAATGACCGAATGCNTGGCCAGTTTCNCCCTCTGCCGTAGATCTAAAAACAGCAGACGCATCATTAAAGCCTTCAACATCTGCTTTTGATGCAAAATATAGATAACGTCTATTTGCTTGAGATTCGCCAGCAAAAGCTGCTTTTAAATTTTCTAATGTNTTAGAATCAGATAAGGACATTTTTACCTCCTAAATTAATATTTAACCTACAAAAGTTAATATGGGTAAACATATAATCCATGTCAAGTAGTTTAGAACTATTCTAAATAATAATGTATTTAGTTATTTTCAAGAGAAATTATTACTTCAATTTCTGATATTTTTTTACTTTTTGGAGCCGCCGGCAAAACTTTAAAATTGATTTTATCTTCTGGAATATCAATAAGAGAATTACTTGCCTCATCATAGAAATGATGATGTGAATTAACATTGGTATCAAAATATTTCTGACTTGAATTTACTCTAACAATTCTTAACATTTTACATTTTGTTAAAAAATGTAAAGTGTTATAAACAGTTGCTAATGACAGTTTTATCCCCTTACTAACCATTTCATTATATAAGGCCTCAGCAGTAATATGCCTGTCACCATTTTGAAAAATATTTTGAACTAAAGAAACTCTCTGTTTAGTTAACCTTAGTTTATTATTTTTTAAAATATTTAAAGCTTTGTTTTGAAATATACTATTCATACTAAATTCATAAAAAATAAAATTATATATAATCTATTTATTAGTAATAAACTTTTCAAGTATTTTTATTTTGTGCTACTAGTGGTGGACATTTTTTAAAATCAAAATACATTACCTGACAGTCTAAACACTGAAAGCATTCGTTCATATTAATTTTTCCATCTGACTTAATAGCTTGGGTTGGGCAAGTGGGGTTGCATGCCTTACATGGAGATCCACATTCTTGTCTTCTGTGAAGAAAATTAAATATCCTCACTTTTCCCAATACAGCTGCTGCTGCACCTAGAGGACATAAAAATCTACAATAAGCTCTTTCTATAAATATACCAAATAATAGCAAAACCAAAACCCAAATTAATGCCAACAAAGGAGCATTAAATCGAAAAGTTATAGCAGTTTTAAATGGNTCAATTGCACTAGCTTGCAAACCTAAATCAAAAGAATAAATAAAAATANTNCCTAAAATAANTAACATTATATATTTTCCATACTTNAANCTTGAATCTANTNTTTCATTAAGTTTCTTTTGTTTTATTCCGAGNCTAATTGCNAATTTATTTAATAATTCTTGTAAAGCACCAAAAGGACATAACCATCCACAAAACAAAGCTCTTCCCCAAATTGGCATGCTAATAAGAGCTGCTAAACCAATAATTACAATGGCTGGTTCCGCTAAAAAAGAAGCAAATCCATTTCCATCATATAAGGCTTGNAGCAATGCAGCTAAATGAATAATACTAACTTGGCCTCCCGCTATCCAACCTAACCAAACTAAAATCCATAATAAAAATATAGTTCTTACAAATCCGTGTATCTTTCTATTTTTTACTAGTAAGTCTTTAAAACTTAATAACAATATGGCAATAAAAACCGTAATTATAGATAATATTACTAATATAGACTTATTGTACCAGTTATCTTTCCAATTAAATCTATTTTCATCAAAAATTTTAAAATCTTGGTTCTTATTAATATAATTAATAGGTATATTATAATTAATATCAAAGCTTACAAAATTGTTGCCAGTATTATCAGTTTCTTTATCTCCTAAAATAGTATAAATCATTTTTAATTCTTTAGTTGGATCAAAGCTTTCATCTTTTGAAAAATAAAATAAACCTTGCTCTATTAGATCCGGTGCTTTTTTTGCATGATGAAATGGTAATGACTTATACATTATTGGTTTTAACAAATATTCTTTATCATCTTGCAATATTTTAAGACTATAATATGGAGTTTCTGGAAGGTAACTCTCCGTTTTGCTATAAAAAGACATGGGACCTAAAAAACCCACCCAGACTACTAAATCGTTCACATTTCGTCCCGAAACAACATACTGATCATACCAGCGCCTACCTAATATGTTTGCTCCTATCCCTTCAGGGTTTACTATTGCCATAAAAATTTCTGTATAAATTGTGTCTTCTTTTTTTAATCTGGCCGATCTAGGGGCTTTAAATCCTTCTACTAATTCAAATTTATTAACAACATCTCCATTAGTCACTAAACCACTAGATATGGAACCATCATCAATTAATTGTTGCCAATTTTTTTCCGAGTATTCTTCTAAATTTAATATAACTCCTAAATCACCCTGGGATAAGATTATATTTTGATGTCTAGCTACTTTTCTAGCTGCACGCATTACTGCGTCATTCAACAACAAAGAAGTTGTAGTAGTTCTAGAAATGCCATCTACTGAATATAATTCTGATGTATCTCCGGCTGTTCCCCGCATAGATACCTTATCTCCCTCCAAGACAGAATCAGATAAGCCAAGAACTATATTTACTCCTTGTTTAATGTTAACTCCTTGAAGTTGTTCTACAAAATCATCAAGGTCCTCATCCGTTCTGCCCAAAATAGCTATTGGTTCTGTATGCCACATAATTCTAACACCAGTTATATTTCCTAATAAATCTATTCCAGCAATAATATGATAAGGTTTTCTAGAATAACCTAAGCCTTGTACCCAATCATAGGTTTCGAAAAGATAACCATGAAGCTCTCCATTTAAAGAGATTTCTGCCAAAGGAGGAACATCCAGATCAGGATTATAAATAATTTTCCCAATTTTTGAGTTTTTAGGTAATACAAACTTTTCTAGTTCATGGATCTTGCTAGGTTGTATTTTTTCTGCACCAGATTTACTTTTTAGCTTGTAATTTTCATTTATAATTTGGGGTAAAATCCACTCCTTTTTAAGAGTATTTTCTGCTTCATTTTTACTTGAACTTAACATAGTAGGATTTTGAGCAGAAGCATGTTGATAAAAACAAAGAAAAAGAAAAGAAAAAAATATCAGCTTAAAGTTATCAATGATTATATTGTTCAACCAAAACCCTCCCAACGTTTTAGCCTATATGATCAATGATCATATTTCTAAGAAAGCCAACGCTTCCTTCTTCTATAATGCTTTATGTCTTTAAAGCTTTTCTTGCCTTTATCACTAAGGCCTAAATAAAATTCTTTAACATCTTCATTATTTGATAATTCCTCAGCACTGCCTTCCATCACAACACGTCCATTTTCTAAAATATACCCAAAATCTGCCGTTTTTAAAGCCATAGTTGTATTTTGCTCAGCCAGCAAAAAACTCACTGATTCTTTTTTATTCAAATCTTTCACTATGGAAAAAATTTCTTCAACTAATTGAGGGGCCAATCCCATTGAGGGCTCATCTAATAAAATCATTTTAGGATTGGCCATCAAAGCCCTGCCTATCGCCACCATTTGCTGTTCACCCCCTGAAGTATATCCTGCAGCTGTTTTTCTTCTAGCTTTCAATCGTGGAAAATAATGATAAGCTTTTTCTAATTGTTGATTTATTACAGACCTGCTAGCTTTGGACGTATAAGACCCAGTTAGTAGGTTTTCTTCCACTGATAAGTGCTCGAAGCAATGACGCCCCTCCATTACCTGGATAACCCCTTTTTTAACCAAATCATTACAAGTTAAACGGTCAATCCTTTCTCCCAAATACTCTATGGAGCCCTTAGTTACTTCTCCTCTTTCAGCTCTTAACAAATTTGAAACAGCTTTTAAAGTAGTAGATTTTCCTGCTCCATTAGCTCCTAAAAGGGCCACAATAGACCCCTCAGGAACATGAAAAGATACGCCTTTTAAAACCAAAATCACGTGGTCATAAATTACCTCAATATTATTTAACTCCAACATCATTGAGGCATTACTATCCATTACGTTTTTACTTTCAGTTTTCAATAGAAATTCACTCCTCTAGTATTTAATTACAGCCTAAAGTTATATTATTTTGGCTTGCATACGTAGCAGCAGAGGCTTCTATAAGAGGACGCACTAAACTTTGATCTGTTTCCACCCAATCTGATGCAGGCTCAAAAGCAGTTCCGTTCCATCTTTGAAACCTTACTGGAGCTGCACCTTCATGATCTGCACATGTTACCTTAAAATTAGGAATAAAATCTTTAATTCCCATTTTTTCTAGTCTTTCATCAGTCAAGTCTAGATTCTCAATACCCCATCTAACTTGCTCTCCAGACATTGGTTTATTTCCAAATTTTTCTGTAGCTTTAGCTATAGCTTCCACTGTCATTACTCCCATCAACACGCCTACTCTATACATTTGTTGTTTTTCCATTTCTTCTAATGGTCCTGTCGCATTACCCGCCTCATGAACATATTTTACTATATCTTTAAACACCTTATAATGTATGCCAGGATTTATCATAGAGGCACATGAATAACCTATAGCGGCTTTTCCAGGCGGGACAGTATCTTGTTCAGAGCAAGACCATAAAACTCCTACTATTTTATTTGGAGCTATTCTCGCCCTTGCCGCTTCTTTTAAAGATGTCTGACTCATTACACCCCAACCCCTCAAAACTACATAATCCGGTTTATATCTTCTTACATTTAACCATGTAGCCTTTTGATCTATTCCAGGATGTGCTACAGGGAAACCTTTTAAATCAAATCCATAAAGCTCCGCTTGTTTTTCTAGAATTGGGCCCGTCTCTTTTCCATAAGCAGAATCATGATATACATTAGCAATTTTTAAACCTTTTAATTTATCTAAACCGCCCTCTAATTCCGCTATATATTTAATTTTTGCTGTAGATAATGACCAATAATTAACCATCAATGGGAAAACCCAAGGGAAAACTCTACCATCCGTAGCATCAGTCCTTCCATAACCCATAGTTATAAGAGGAATTTTATCAACAGCTAATCTATC
>PAYS01000016.1 GCA_002715265.1 Candidatus Pelagibacterales bacterium | reverse complement strand
AACTTGCACCTATAGGTAAATCTAATTTTTTAAAAGCCTCTAAAATTTCATTATTTTCAGTATTTTTATTAAGTTTATAATTTTTTGTATTCTCATTTAAAATATTTAAATTATCTTTAAATTTATCAGAAAATAATTTTTGTCCCATGGGCCAAGTTGGAAGATGCCATGTGCTATCTTTTTTTATTTCGTTTTCAATTTCTTTTTGTGATAAACCAGAAAAATAGTCCCATTTTTTATTATACTCTCTTATATGTTTAAGACAAAACCATCTAAATTCTCTAAGGTTGTCTCTATTTTTTGGAGCTCTATAAATACCCTTATTATTGCAGTTTTCCCATTCACAGTATTTAATCAACTGAGGACTTTCATTATCATCTGGAGAATTCATTTTGCTATTTGAGTATTTCATTTAAAAACATGTATATTATTATAAATTATTATAGAAAGGTACTATTTTTATGACTAAAGGTGAACGAAAAAAAAGAATAGAAAAAATATTAATTGAAAATTTTAAACCCGAACATTTAAATATTGTAGATGATAGTAAAAGTCATTCAGGACATATGGAGGCTAGTTCAGACGGAGAAACACATTATAATATTGAAATAGAAAGTGATGCTTTTACTGGAAAAAATAGGATCGAAAGAGAAAGAATGATTTATAAACTATTAGAAAAAGAGTTTCAAACAGGATTGCATGCTCTGTCTTTGAAATTTAGGAATTAGTTTTGCTTTTATAAAATTTTCGGTAGTATTTTTTAATTACCTCACCATCTTCTCGCCAGCTATAACATGAATTAATTAAAGATGGAGAATCATCATTATTGGCATTTACATTTTCTTTTTTATTAAATGATTTATATGAGTAAATTGTTTGGAAAGCAGTTGTGGCAATTGGAAATAATAGTTCTACCAAATGAGTGCATCCACTTACTCCTCCTACTTTAGCATATACATTTTTTCTAAAACCTTTTGTTATTGAAATACCAATTAAATTTTGAAAATTTTCAATAATTTTGGGACAAGTTTCATATGGATGACTACTCATATTAATTGCTACATTTTTTATCATTAAATTATCATCTAAGGTCAATCTTATACTCATATCATGAACTGCCATACCTGCTAGCATATCTCCTCTATAGTCTGTATGAAAATTATAAGTCTTTGTATCTTTTAAATGACCTTCTATATCCCATAGGCCATCATCTCTTTTGTACCCTTCACAATATACTTTTCTAAGATGAATTTTTTTTCGAGATTTTGGTTCAGGTAACATTTATCTTTCCAATTAAAATTATATTAGTATCGTTAGAAATACGGTTATGGTTATAATAGATATTAAAGTAGACGTCATTAAATAGTTTGCTACTTTTTCTGGAGACACTTTATATTGACTTGCGAACATATAAGTGAAAATAGGCGCAGGTAAAACCCCTTGCATTAGAATTATTTTTTGAGCTACTCCATCAATTTTAAAAAATATAGTTAATAAATAAGCTAGTATCAATGCTAAAAGGGTTCTAGTTAAAGTTAAAAATACTATTTTTGTTTCTATTTTAAAATTTATTTTAGCAATTGAAGCACCCATAGTTAATAATAACAGGGGAATAGTTATTCCTGCTAGAACAGTAGTCGCATTCGATATTGCGATAGGAAGCTTTAAGCCATTATAATTTATTAATAATCCTAATATTACTGCATATACTACTGGAGCTTTTAGAAGGTGCTTTAATGATATATTACCTGACCATATAGATAAACCAAGAGTAAAGTGTAGCACTGAAGTGACCATAAAATATATTACTGCTAATTCTAAACCTATTTGCCCAAAAGAAAATAAACAAATAGTTAAACCTAAATTACCACTATTTTGAAATGTCATGGGATTTATTAAAGCCCGAACAGGTTCTTTAAATATTTTAATAATAATCATCGAAAATAATAACATTAAAAAAGTCAATATTATGGCAATANATANAATNTCTTTAAGTAATGAATAAGAAATATTTATATTTATAAGNGTATNAAATATTAGGCATGGAGCTCCAATCCANGTAATTAATTTAATAATTTCTTCTTCATTTAAATTATTATTAAATTTATTCCAAATAAAGCCTGTTAAAATAATAATGAATATGGGAAATACTATGGATATCAGATTTATAAAAGTATTTATCATAACAATTATTTATTTTTTTCAAGATTTCTGATATTTAATTTTGTTATTCTGGTTCTCTGTCTTCCTAATATAGTGAAACGAAACTTATTTATTTGAATTATTTCTCTCACTTTGGGAAGTTTTTGTGCTTCATCTATAACTAATCCTGCTACTGTTGAAGCTTCTTCATCAGGAAGTTTCCAATCCATAAATCGATTTAGGTCTCTAATAGTCATATTTCCATCAACATTAACACTTTTATCAGATAGTATTTCTGGCCCTGAAGTTGGCTTATCAAATTCGTCAAATATTTCCCCTACAATTTCCTCTAGTACATCTTCTAGTGTTATTAGTCCTTGAAGATCACCATATTCATCTATTACAAATGCCATTTGAATAGTAGTATTTTTAAATTGATTTAATTGGTCAGAAAGGGAAGTGTTTTCTGATATAAATAATGGTTTTTGAATAAGCTCTATAATTTGTGTTTTCCCGTATATATTTGTAGCTCTGAGTAAATCTTTAATGTGTATTGTTCCAACAATATTATCAGGGTTTTCTTTCCACATTGGCAATCTTGTAAATCTACCGTTTAAAGCTATATTTATGATTTTATCTATATCTTCTTCTATATTAATGCTTTTAATGTCTTTTCTATGTGTCATAATCTCGCTAACTTTAACTTCGCTTAAGTCCAAAATATTTTCGAGCATTATTCTTTCTCTTTTTCTAAATTCACCTTGATTATTAGCTAGTAGTATTGCTCCTCTTAAGTTTTGTTTCCAGTCGTTTTTGCTATCTTCTCTGGTGAATAAAGATAAAGATAATCTTACNAATTTATGCACAGTTATACTAANAGGAGATAAAATATAATTAAAAAATATTGTAACAGGAGCTGTATTTAGAATTAGTACTTCTGCTTTTCTGATTGCGTAAGTTTTAGGAAGAATCTCTGAGAAAATAAATATTAAGGTAGTCATTAAAATTGTCGTATATATTATACCTTTATCTCCAAATAATTTGATCATTACGCTAGTAGCTAATACTGAGGCTAAAATATTTACTATATTGTTTCCTAGCAATAACGTACTTATGACTTTTTCTCTTGATTCTAATAGTTTTTTAGCTTTTTTATATTTATTATCCCATTGCAATATTTTTGCATCTGATATTCTAGTGATAGCAGTTTCCGAGGAAGAAAAATAAGCTGACAGTAATAAAAGAAATAAAATAGCTACAATTTCTAATATCATATAAAATTTTTACCTTTTTTTAATATTAAAATGCAATATTCTTATCTAAAAATTTCTTAAGAAATTTATCATTAATCTTATCACATATAAATGCTTTTCCTATTCCTTTCACTAAAATAAAATTTATAATATTATTTACAGTTTTTTTATCTAGTTTCATGGAAGACATTATTGAAGAAGTATTTACTTTATATTTTATAATATCAGACACATTTATAGGTAATTTAATATCTTTAAAATGACGAATTACACGGTTTAAATCATTTCTATTACAGTAATTATTTTCATTAGAAAGTCTAAAAGCTAGAATTATTCCTACTGCAACTGCTTCTCCATGGGTAAACCCTTTATAATTAGATATTCTTTCTAACGAATGAGCGAAAGTATGCCCTAGATTAAGAAGAGCTCTTTCACCTTTTTCTTTTTCATCAATTTCAACTATATTTTTTTTAGATTTGCAGCATTCATAAATAGAATATTCTAAATATTTTACTTTTTTTTCTAACACGTGTTTTCCATTTTTCTCTAGCCAAGAAAAAAATTTTTCATCTTTAATTAGAGCATATTTAACCATTTCTGCGTAGCCAGATANCATTTGTTTNTTTGGCAAAGTATTAAGAGTTTTTGTATCAATAATTACAAGTTTGGGTTGATAAAATGATCCTATTAAATTTTTACCATATTTACTATTAATTGCAGTTTTTCCTCCAACTGAAGAATCTATTTGAGATAATAGAGTTGTAGGTATTTGAACATAATCAATACCCCTCATAACAGTTGCTGATACAAATCCAGTCAAATCTCCTATAACACCACCTCCGACAGCATAGATTACAGTTTTGCGATCTATTTTTAAACTGAATAGTTTATTATATATTTTTTCTAGTCTTTCAATAGATTTACTTTGTTCTCCAGATGGAACTGATATTTTAGGGGTAATATCGCCAAATCTTGAAATTATTGTTTTAAGTATTTGGTTATTTTTTAATTTGGCATCATAAATAATTATTTTAGGCCTACTTTGGAAATATTTTTTATGTATCTTATTAATGGAAGATAAAATATTGTGGTNAATAATGATATTATATCCAGAATTTTCTAAATTTACTTTTATATTTTTACTCATAGTATCCATGTTCTAAGTGATTATTTATACATCGTAACAATTTGTTTTTCATTATTAATTTAGTTTCATTAGTTGATTCTACATGAATATGAGCTTTAGCATATAAAGGATTTCTCTTTTTAAGTAAATTATTTATATGATCGTGCAAATTTTTATTTTTTAGCATAGGTCTATTAATTTGTTTTTTATTTACTCTATTAAAAATTATATTTTTGTTTGCCTTTATCCATACTGAGAGAGATTTTTCATTAATTAATTNTATATTTTTGGAAAAAGTAAAAGCTCCTCCACCTGTAGCTAAAACAATATTATCATTTATTTTTAATTTTTTTACCTCTTCGTGTTCCAATTCTCTAAATTTGTTTTCTCCAAATTTATCAAATATTTCATGAATTTTTAGATTTAATTTATTTTCTATATTTTTATCAATATCAGAAAAACATCTATCGAGACTATCCGCTAATAGTTTTCCTATAGCNCTTTTACCTACACCCATCATNCCAACTAATACAATAGGTTTATTATTTAGTATAGAATTAATTTGAATTTTTAATTGTTCTATATCTAANTTTAGATTATNCATTTTTTTGCCAATTAGAATTTATTTTGAACATAGTAAGTATATTATATAGGATAATAGAAAAATTAGCATTTTAACAGTATCAATCTCTATTAAAATGTTTATATTATATATAAAGGTTAAATTATGGGTAAATTTTTTAGANTATTTTTATTAGTTTTTTTCATTTTTCTTTTAGCAGGGACAGTTATCTTTATNTATAAAGGAGTACCTGTAACTTCTTACACCATTGAAAAGGTAATAGAAAATGATAGCTTATAAGGTTTTATATTCTATTTTTAAATTATGTATGTGCTTTTTTCTTTATCTTAGAATATTAGAAGCTCAAGAAATAAACGAAAATCAGCAAGCAAACCCACAAAATTTGGTTCCTGAAATAGAAACTGAGATTTTAAATTCTCCTGAAAAACCAGCGGTAAAAAATAATTTTACAAATGATAGTCAGTTAGAAAAAGACATTACCATAACAGAGCTTCCTAAAATTTCTTCAACTTGGATAGGAATTATATCTGACGAAGAGGCAGGTTTGGGATGGAATATGTGGGAAGGTACTGACTCAAGTTTTGTAAAAATGTTATTAGAGCTTCTTCCTGTAAATGCTCCGTCCCTTGCAATGCGTAATTTATCGAAAAGGTTGTTGTTAACTAATGCTGCCCAACCAGTTAGTGAGCAAACCAGTGAATTGGTGGCTATAAATCCTTCAGGAGAGCCTATTGAAAANATATTAGAAGATAATTTATTTTTATCTACTAGGTTCTCAAAACTAGCTAGCCTGGGTGATAAAGATGGTTTATTAAATTTATATAATTCTGTTCCTCCAGAAAAAATGGTAGATGGATTAGCTAGAGATGCTATGTATGCGAGATTATTATCTGGTGAGATTAAAGAGGCATGTAGTGAAATTATAGATATCGCAAAAAGAACTAACGACATTAANTGGAAAAAAGGTCTTATAGTTTGTCATTTAATTCTGGGTAAAAGAGAAGATGCTTTATTAAATCTAGAATTGTTTCTAGCAGAACTAAATAATGAAGATCAATTTTCTAAATTGATTTACGCGCTAGCTGATGGGTATAGTATTGATAAATTTGATAAGACTAATATTTATTATAAAATTTTGGTCCCATTATTACCTGGAGAGCAATTAGATAATCAGCGTTTAAATTTAGATCCCTCTGGATTAAAAGTAGTAGCTGAAAATAAGTTATTAGGTTTAAAAATTCGAATATTAGCGGCTGAAAAAGCNGTAATGGCTGGTGTCTTAGATAGTGTTTATCTAGGTAAAATTGCTACTGAATTTAATTTCGACAATAATATTTTTATTCGTGCGGCCACAGAAAGTAAAAAAATGGAAGGGTATGAAGCCAGAGCACTTTTATTACAAGCATCAGGATCATCTACTTCTGCAATTGAAAGGGCTCGAACATTAGGGCTTCTTTGGGATAATGCTTCAAGTGAAGGATTGTTTTCAGCATATGCATCTGCTAGTTTGCCAATTTTAAAAAGCATACAGCCTAGATCTGACCTTATTTGGTTTGCTTCATCCGCAGCAAAAGCCTCAATTTCTTCAGGTGATTACGTACTTGCTTCAGAATGGTTGGCTTTATTAGGAAAGTCTGTAGATTTGGATTTTGAGGCCTCTGGAAGTTTATTGAGGTTATTACCACTTATCGCTATAGCAGGACAATCTCTTCCACAACCTTTTAATAATGATCAGGCAACAGATGTTTGGTCTGGTTTGCCTGATGTGTATAGTAGGCTAGAAAAGGAAGAAATAGCCAGTAGGCTTTTAGTTATATTAAGTGCATTAGGAGTAGAAATAAAAAGCGGGTCATGGAAAAAAGTTATAAGCCCAGAAAATATAATGATTTCTGAAGTTATTCCATCAACAGCTTTGAGACATCAGTTACATATTGCAGCCAAAAATAATAGAAAAGGAGAAGTAGTTGCTATTAGTTTAATTATGTTAGGTGAAGATGGGCCTAATAAAGCAGGTTTAGTATCTTTAAATGCAGTNATAAGAGCTTTAAGAAGTATTGGTCTAGAAAAAGATGCTAGAGCATTAGCNGTGGAGGCGGCAATATCTTCTGTAAATTAATAATATGAAAAACGATTTTAAATATATAGATTTATTCGAAGAAATGCTTTTATCTGAAAAGATGTCATCTCAAAACACTGTAAGAGCATATAGAAAAGATATTGAGTTATTTATAAATTATGTGCANAAGGAACTTCAAACTTCTGTTTTGAAAATTACCAGTAATAATATACGCAGATGGTTGTTATATTTAAATAAAAATATTAATTTATCCAGAAATAGTCATTCTAGAAAAATATCTTCTTTAAGAGTATTTTATAAATTTTTAGTAGCAGATGGTTATATANTAAATAATCCGGCAGAAGAAATTAAATCTTCAAAAAAATATATGACNTTACCAAAAGTATTATCAATAGAAGAAGTTTTAAAATTAATTNAGNCTATTTATCCTTTAAATAATCCAAGAGCATACAGAATGCTAGCGTTAGTGGAATTAATGTATTCTTCTGGNCTCAGAGTAGAAGAATTAGTCAGTCTAANATTAAATTCTATTAACTTTAACAATGCTACTATTTTTATAACAGGAAAAGGTGGTAAAGAGAGAATTGTTCCTGTTGGCAATATTGCTTTAAAAGCAGTTAAAGAATACTTAAATTATAGAAATGAATATTTTTGTCTTAATAAGAAGTCAATTTGGATGTTTCCTTCTAATTCTAGTAAGAAGGGGNATATTACNGCTAGACGGTTCTCTCAATTATTAACAGAATTATCTCGTGAAGCAGGTTTAAATGATTTAAAAATTTCACCTCATATATTAAGACATTCTTTTGCTACACATTTGTTATCAGGAGGTATAGATTTAAGAATACTTCAGGAATTACTCGGACATTCAGATATTTCAACTGTTCAAATATATACACATGTGGTGGANAATGAGAAAAAGNAAGCATTAAGATTTCATCCTTTAGAAAATAATATATAAAAATTTTTATATTATATATTGACTTTGAATGATAGAATTGTTTAAGAGATACAATATTTATATTAGGTAGTTTACATGCATTTTTTAGATTTTGAAAANTCAATTNTAGAATTAGAAGCAAAAATTAAAGACCTTTCTTTAGATAATATAGAAGATGCTGCAAAAAATAGTNAAATATTTTCAATCAGAAAAGAAATTAACAATATATTACAAAAAACNTACAGCAAACTAACTCCATGGCAAATTACTCAAGTAGCTAGACATCCTGAAAGGCCACATGCAAAAGACTATATAGAAAATTTAATTAGTAATTTTCAAATTTTATCAGGAGATAGAAAATATGGTGAAGATAAGGCAATNATNGGAGGAATAGGGTCTTTTAATAATTATTCTGTNATGGTGATAGGACAAGAAAAGGGCGATGACACAGAATCCAGAATTGCACATAATTTTGGAATGGCACGCCCAGAAGGCTATAGAAAGGTAACTAGGTTATATAAGCTAGCAGAAAAATTTGACCTTCCTATAATTACTTTTGTTGATACTGCTGGAGCTTACCCAGGTGTAGGTGCAGAAGAAAGAGGGCAGGCTGAGGCAATTGCAAAGTGTATTCAAGTTTCTCTTGAAGTCAAAGTCCCAATAATATCAGTCATAATCGGAGAGGGTGGATCTGGAGGAGCTGTTGCTTTAGCAAGTGCAAATAAAGTTTTAATGCTACAAAATTCAATTTATTCAGTTATTTCCCCTGAGGGTTGTGCTTCAATTCTATGGAGAGACGATAATAAATCTGAGTTAGCAGCAGATTCATTATGCATTACTGCTGAACAACTTAAAGATAAAAATATAATTGATAATATAATTTTAGAACCTTTAGGTGGTGCACATAGAGATCATCAGGCTACTATAAAAAATGTAGAAAACTCGATATTAGCTAATCTTCAGGAACTAATAAAATTAGATAAGTTGCAATTAATAAAAATGAGAAGTGAAAAATTTATTAGTTATGGCAGACTATAAATTTAGTTTTGATTAGGAAATATAATTGTTAGTTATTTTATTAGTCGTTGTTATAGATTTAATAGGTTTTGGCATTATTATTCCTTTTTTACCTTTTTATGCTGAATCTTTTGGAGCTTCACCCCAAAGAGTTACTATGTTAATGGCAATATTTTCTATTGCCCAATTTATAGCTGCTCCATTTTGGGGTGCTATGAGTGATAAATTTGGAAGAAAAGTTATAATATGTATTACTTTAATGGGCTCTGTTATTGCATATATATTTCTTTCTTTAGCGAGTAGTTTGTTAACATTATTTATAGCAAGGGCTTTAGCAGGTTTTATGGCTGGAAATATTTCTACTGCTCAAGCTTATATTGCTGATATTTCAACTAAGGAAAATAGAACTAAAGCAATGGGCCTTTTTGGTGCAGCTTTTGGTATAGGTTTTATTTTAGGACCAGCTATTGGCGGAATTTTAGCTGGACCTGATCCTGAAAATCCAAATACTTTATATCCACCAATGTTCGCAGCTTTGTTATCATTTATAGCTTTAACTTTGTCTTTATTGTTTTTAAAAAACTCTAATAATATCCTCACTAACAAGAATAAAAGACTAGAAAATTTATTAGAGTCTCTTAAAGTTCCATCTTTGGGACAACTAATATTACTTTCTTTTACAGTTACTGTTGTATTTGCCATGATGGAATCTACGTTTTCATTATGGTCAGAGAGGACTTTTGAATGGGGAGCTCAGCAAAATGGTTATATATTTGCCTATACAGGTTTATGCGGAGCTTTAACTCAAGGAATATTAGTAGGACCCTTATCAAAGTATTTTGGTGATAAAATATTATGCAGATTAGGAGTATTTTTTCTAGGTATTGGAATGTTTGGAGTGTCTATGACATATAGTGTTATTCATGTTTATATTGCTCTAACTTTTATAGCGGTTGGATTAGGATTATTTATGCCAACTATTTCCTCATTAATTGTAAATTTAGTAGCAGAAGATAGAAGAGGTTGGGTGCTTGGCGTTAATCAATCTGTGTCTTCTATAAGTAGAATTTTTGGACCACTTATAGCTGGTATTTTATTTGAAGCTTATGGAAAAAATATGCCTTACTTTTTTGGAGCGTTTATTTTATTATTGACTATGATTTTTTATAAAAAAATTTTTATAAAATAAAACTACTTAATTAAATTCNTTTTTATTAATTTTTTAATTGCTGTTTTTTCAGGTATAGCAATATTTTCTTTTTTTAAAATTTCTTCTTTTGTCAAATAATCAATTGTTAAGTTTTCATTTTCAGGTACATCGGGATTTCCATTTACCTCTACTAAATAATAAATAGGAGTGTATTTTTTATTATTCCATGGAGACATTAACGTTCCTGGACTATGTAATAAACATTTTATGTTACTAAAAAGATTTAATTCTTCTTTAATTTCTCTATTTAGAGCTTCTTCTGGGCTTTCTCCTTTTTCTACTCCACCTCCAGGAAACTTAGTTGCTTGATAACTATTAATTGTTTCGTTACAAACTAAAATTTTTTCTCCAAATAAAATAATCGCATATACTCTAGTATTTATTTTCATAATTATTTACTTATAATACTTCTTTAATTTCATTTAATATAATGGGATCATCTATAGTTGCAGGCATTTTGTAAGGTCTATTATCTACGATTGCAGCAATAGTACTTCTAAGAATTTTACCTGATCTAGTTTTTGGTAATCTTTTTACAATTTTTACTTTCTTAAAAGAGGCTACAGGGCCTATTTCTTCTCTAATCATATTTATAGTTTCTTTAATAATAATTTCCCCACTAGCATATGAATCTGAATTTAATACTATAAATCCCATNGGGACTTGACCTTTGAGTTCATCACTTATACCTACTACAGCACATTCTGCAATATTATTATGCTTAGATAATACCTCTTCCATTGCACCTGTTGATAGTCTATGTCCTGCACAGTTAATGATGTCGTCTGTTCTAGACATAACCCATATATACCCGTCTTTATCTATATATCCGGCGTCTGCACTGGAATACCATCCTTTAAATTCATTCAGATAAGATATATTATATCTTTTTTTATCTTGCCATAATGTTGAGCTGCAACTTGGTGGCAAAGGAAGCTTTATAGCTAGGCTACCTATTTCATCAAATGGTTTAATATTACCTTTTTCATCTAAACAGCAAACATCAAATCCTGGAGAAGGCTTTCCTGTTGAACCCGGCCTAATATCAAAAATGCCAAGTCCTGAAAAATTTCCCGCAATAGCCCATCCAGTTTCTGTTTGCCACCAGTGATCAATAATTGGCACATTTAAGTGTTTTTTTGCCCATTCTATAGTTGCAGGGTCTGCTCTTTCACCAGCTAAAAATTGCATTTTAAAATTGTTTAAATCATATTTTTTTATATGTTTTCCTTCTGGGTCTTCTCTTTTAATTGCTCTTAGAGCTGTGGGAGCTGTAAACATTACGGACACATTATGTTCACTTATTACTCTCCAAAATGCTCCTGCATCAGGGTTTCCAACAGGCTTTCCTTCAAATAAAACAGTAGTACAACCCTTCAACAAAGGCCCATAGACTATATATGAATGACCTACCACCCATCCAATATCTGAAGCGGCCCAAAAGGTATCATCAGAATTAATGCCATATATCATACTCATACTATTTTTTAAAGCTACAGCGTGACCACCATTTTCTCTTACCATTCCTTTAGGGTCGCCAGTAGTGCCTGATGTATATAAAATATAAAGTGGATCTTGGGATTTTACTGAAACTGGACTAGCAGGCTCTGATTTATGCATTAGTATTTCTAAATCATAATCACGGCCTTCAATCAAATCAGCTTTTTTAATATCTCTTTGATGTATAAAACAACAATCAATTTTATGATCAGCTAATTCGATTGCTTTATCAAGCATGGGCTTATATTCAATAATTTTTCCAGGTTCTATTCCACAAGAACCTGCTATTATAANTTTTGGTTTCGAATCATTTATTCTTGTCGCTAATTCATTAGGAGCAAAGCCTCCAAATACTACAACATGAATAGCCCCAATTCTTGCACAGGCTAACATTGAGGCTACGGCTTCAGGAATCATAGGCATATAAATTATTACCCTATCTCCCTTTGACACACCTTTATTTTTTAATGCTCCCGCTATTTTTGCAGTTTTNTGTAAAAGATNATTGTAGGAAAACTTTTTTTTCTGATTAGTTNCCGGGCTATCATAAATAAGTGCANTTTTATTACCGTTACCGTTATTAATATGAAAGTCTAAACAATTATAACAGGTATTCATNTCTCCATCTGGAAACCAAGTCCAAGATTTTTCATCATCTTGTTGTAAAACACATTTCCATTTTTTATNCCAAATAATTTCATTAGATTTTGTTTCCCAATAGTCTAATGGTTTTTTTTTCCATTGATTATATTCAGCTTCATAAGACATGGTCAGTTTCTCTTTTGTATATTACATAAAAAAAGACGCAAATCAGAAGATTTGCGTCCTTTAATTAAAATTGAAAGTTAGTTTATCTTCTATTACCTAATAGCATTAAAAGCATAATAAATAAATTTAGGAAATCAAGATATAATCTTAATGCTCCCATAATTGCTTTTTTTACCTGAATTTCTCCATTTTCTCCTTCAACATACATTTCTTTTAATGTTTGGGTATCATAAGCAGTTAATCCAGTAAAAATTAATACACCTATAATGCTTATCATAAACTGCATCATTGTGGACTGTAAAAATATATTTACTATCATTGCTATAATTATTCCTATTAGTCCCATCATTAAAAATGANCCAAATCCAGCTAAAGATTTTTTAGTAGTATAACCATATAAACTTGCAGCTAAAAAGGTTGAGGAAGAAATAAAAAATACTCTTGCTACAGATTCACCAGTATAAGCTAAAAATATTGAGGCTAATGAAATACCATAACAACCTGATAATACCCAGAACATTGTTTGCGCCGTACTCGCCTGCATTTTTTGTATACGGAATGATAGTAGCATTACCAATCCCAGTGGTGCTAACATAAATATAAAGCCTAGTGGAGATTGAAATAATAGCATACCTAATCCAGTGAGGGAGCCATTTGCATTTATAGAGGCTCCTGAAACTAGCCATGCTATAAGACCAGTTATAGCTAAACCTACAGTCATATAGCCATATATTTTTTGCATATATGCTTTAAGTCCTGCATCTTCATTGCTTAATGAAGCAGCTTTTGCCTGTGTATTAGGGTTAGAAGTAAAATGTCCAATTTTCATAATTTTAAAAACTCCATGTTAATATATTAAACTTTTCTATATAATATATAGTAATATTATTTAAAAATCTATATTCACAGTATTATATCTGAGTTAAATTTAATTTGGAGTTTTATATTTATGACTAATAATAAAATAGAAAAAATGAATGAAGAACAGATTTTATTGCATATAAAGAAAATTGAGAATTGGAATATAAGTGATGATTATAAGTTAATAAATAAAACTTTTCTTTTNAAAAATTTTAAAGAAGCCTTTACTTGGATGAGTTATATTTCANTAGAAGCTGAAATAATTAATCATCATCCAGATTGGAAAAATGTTTATAATAAAGTAACTGTATGTTTATCTACACATGATATTGATGGGTTGTCGGAAAAAGATTTTATATTAGCTAATTTAATGGATAATTTTTTTTTAAAATTTAGAAATTAATATGAAAAATTTTATTAAATTATTGAAACTTGATTTAGTGCCTAAAGTTCCATTATTTTTGGCATTAGGAGGTGTTATTCCATTTATTATTTTGTCTTGCGGGATATGGTTTTTCTCTTACGAGATAAAATTAATAGCTTTGTATAATTTATTAAATTATTCGGTTATAATTATAACTTTTATAGGAGCTATTTATTGGGGTGTAGCTATGTTAAATAACGAAAGAATGGTTANGCCTTATTTTATTTCTATTATGCCAAGCTTGATATCGTGGTTTATGCTGATGGGTTTTATTACTAATTANCTTATTATATTATCTTGTTTTATAGTTATTTTTGCTTTTATCTATTTTATAGATATAAAATATACTAAGAGGGATTTCTTCCCAAAATGGTATATGTCATTAAGAAAAATAGTTTCATTTATTGTTTTATTGTCATTAGGTTTTGCTTCATTTGGAGTGAACATTCATAATTTATAGGTCGGAATATTTNTTAGATATTTTTGGAAGAAGTATTAAAATTAAAGTGGAAATAACTATTATGATAGCACCTATCATTTCATTTATTAAAGGTATTTCAAAAAATATTATGTAACCATATATTATTGCAAATATTAATCTGGAATAATCGGCAGGCATAACAACGGTAGCTGCACCTAATCTAAGNCCCCAAATAGTTAGCATTTGTGCTATTGTTCCACAAATTGCAGCTATTAATATAAGAAACATTTGTATAATATTAATGTCACTCCAAAATATTAGACTTGGAATAAGTAACCCTATACTTGCTATCACGCCGTAATAAAATTGAATTGTTAAAGTTGATTGATTAGAGGAAAGTGATTTAACGGTTAGCTTTACACAGCTCACAAAAAAGGCTCCTAGGAGCGCAATGCTTCCTGCAAAAATTGTGACATTTTCAGTATTTTCTGGATCAATAATAATAAATACACCAATAAAACCTATAAATGTTAATACAATTCTATAAAACCCGGGTTTTTCTCCTAAAAATATTATTGCTAATGGCACAAGAAATAATATTCTTGTAAANCCTAACGTAACAGCGCTAGCTAACGGNATCATAGCCAAAGCAGAAAAGCCAGCCATCATGGCACCTATACCTAATAATCCTCTTAGNAAATGAAGTGAAAACCTATTAGTTTTAATTATTCGATGGGGTTTATTTTTAAGTATTAAAGGTAAAATGATTAAAAAACCAAAAAAACATCTAAAAAAAGCTATTTGAAAAGGATGCAGTTCAATAGTTAAATATTTTATAATAGTGCCCATTATTGGAAAAGTTGCAGATGCTAGAAGAATAAAAATGAAGCCTCTGATATTGTTATTGAGATTATTCCAATAATTGTAAAATAATTTTGTTTTTAGCATTTAATAGTTCTAGCAAGTTAATAATATTTTACCTGTATTAGCTCTGCTTAGTAAATAATTGAGAGCATCAGAAGCTTCTTCTAATTTAAATTTTTTTCCAATTCTTGGTTGTAATTTTTTTGCNCTATATAATTTCATTAAATGTTTAAATGACTCTCCTATAAGTTCAGGGTTAATAAAAGCATATTGGCCCCAATATAGTCCGATAGCTGAAGCACTGTTAAGTAATAGTCTATTAGCTGGAATTTTAGGAATTTTTCCTCCAGCAAACCCTATACTGATATACCTTCCTTCCCAAGTTAAATTTTTTATAGCGTCTTCTGCATTTTCTCCACCTATCATATCTATAACTAAATTTAATCCATTAGGAGCTAGTTTTTTTATATAATGTCTTAAAGTTTCTTTATTATAATTTATCGTATTTTGAGCTCCATGATTTATACAAGTTTTACATTTTTCTTCACTTCCTGCGGCAGCAATAATATTTGCACCATAAGCATGAGCTATTTCTACAGTTGCAATTCCTACACCGCCAGCAGCTCCTAAAA
Organism: Candidatus Pelagibacterales bacterium; assembly: GCA_002715265.1. GTDB lineage: Bacteria > Pseudomonadota > Alphaproteobacteria > TMED109 > TMED109. The sequence goes on along the minus strand of PAYS01000016.1, from coordinate 36,352 downwards.
TTAGGCATATCTGGTTTTCTTTTAGTTTGCCTTTCCATTCTATTGCTCCATACGCGGTTCCATAGGCAACTGGAAAAGCTGCAGCAGACTCGAAATCCATTGCGTCAGGTATTTTATAAACATTTTCTGCTGGCATCACTATTTCATCACAATAGGTTCCATATTTGGCTATTCCTACGACTCTATCTTTAATTTTATGCGAAGTAACTTCACTGCCTAATTCAGTAATAGTCCCTGATAGTTCAAGNCCAGGTGAAAAAGGTGGTCTTGGTCTTTCCTGATATCTTCCTTTAATTACTAAGGTATCAGCAAAATTAACGCCTATATTGCTTATTTTTATTCTTACAGAACCCGGAAGAATTTTAGGGGATTCTGCGTTCTCTAATATTAAATTTTCTGGGCCTCCATATTTATTAACTATCATTCTTCTCATTAAATTTATCCTTAAAAAATTAATAGATTTAGGTTTTTTAATAGTATTAAATAACTATATTTTATATATATATTATTATAAAATTTAATTACATATTAACTTTGTAAATTTGTATTTTATTATTAATTATTTATTTTGAGTAAATTATATGTCGAGATTCTTATTTAAGCTTATTTTTATATATTTTGGTTTCCAAACATGTTTTGCAGATGAATCTCATATCGAGTTAGGTAATTATGGTAATTGGGATGCTTATTACTGGAATTTAAATGATGGTAAAGTCTGCGTTATGATGTCTGTTCCTTTAAAGGAAGAGGGAAAATACACAAGAAGAGGNGATGTATATGCACAAGTTTCATTAAACGAGAATAATTCGAATAGCGGAGTAGTAAGTTTTCAAGCAGGTTACACATATAAAATAAAATCTGAAATAAATGTAATAATTGATAAAAATAATAAAATGCTACTGCAACCAGTTGGAAGAGTAGCTTGGACTGTTTCTGAAGAAGAGGATTCAAAATTAATAAAGTTTATGAAATTAGGAAATGAAATGATTGTAAGGGGTATTTCTTCTAGGGGAACAAATACTAAAGACACTTATTCTTTAAAAGGTTTTAGTGCTGCATATAAAGCAATAAAAAAAGTGTGTAATTAAAAGTGGATAAAGTTAACTTTCTTACATTTCAAAAAGATGATTTATTATCTTATTTAGAGTTAATGGGAGAAAAACAATATAGAGCCAAACAATTATGGAAATGGGTATACACTAAAGGAATAAAGTCGTTCGATGAAATGACTGATATAAGTGATTCTCTCAAAAAAAAATTAAAATTAAAAATTAATATACCTAGGTTAGATATTCATGCACATCAGAAATCAATTGATGGAACTCAAAAATGGTTATTTAATTTAGAAGATAATAAGAAAATAGAAACTGTGTATATCCCTGAGGAAGATCGAGGAACTTTATGTATCTCTTCCCAAGTGGGTTGCACCTTATCCTGTTCTTTTTGCCATACAGGAACAATGCCTTTAGTAAGAAATTTGAAAGTAAATGAAATAATAGCTCAGGTTCTGACAGTAAAAGATTCGTTATTAGATTGGAGCAATAAGAAAGATAATAGAAAGATAACTAATATAGTATTTATGGGAATGGGAGAACCTTTATATAATTATAATGCTGTTTTAAAAGCATCAAGGGTTTTACTTGATAATGAAGGTTTGTGTTATTCGCGTAGAAAAATAACTTTGTCTACTTCAGGTGTGGTACCATTTATAAATAAACTAAAAAAAGAATTAGAGGTAAGTTTAGCAATAAGTTTGCATGCTGTTAGAGATGANATTAGAAATGAATTAGTTCCTATAAATAAAAAATGGCCTATTAGTGAATTATTAGGTGTGTTAAAAAATTATCCTGGAGTCAATAATTCAAGACGTATTACATTTGAATATGTTATGTTGGATGAAGTAAATGATTCTATTGAAGATGCAAAAGCTCTAGTGAAACTTTTAAAACCATTGCATGCTAAAGTTAATTTGATACCATTTAATCCTTGGCCCGGAAGTAAATATAAATGTTCTTCTAGTCAAAAAATAAAGCAATTTGCAGATCATGTATGTTATAANGGTGGTATTGTTGCTACTGTTAGACAACCTAGAGGACAAGATATTTTGGCAGCGTGCGGACAGTTNAAAAGTAATAGTGTNAGAATGCAAAAAGAGAAGGTTTTGATTTAGTGTTATTAANAATAGCAAATATTAATATAACTTAATAATATAAAAGTNTTTGGGAAATATATAATGGTCAANGTTAAGAAAGTAGTTTTAGCTTATTCAGGAGGTTTAGATACCTCAGTCATATTAAGATGGCTTCAGGAACAATATGAATGTGAAGTTATTACATTTACTGCGGATATTGGCCAGGGGGAAGAAATTGAACCGGCTAGAAAACGCGCAAAAGAGATGGGTATAAATAAAATATATATTGAAGATTTAAGAGAGGAATTCGTAAAGGATTATGTATTTCCAATGTTTCGCGCAGGAGCAATATATGAAGGAACTTATTTATTAGGAACTGCTATTGCTAGACCCTTAATAGCTAAAAGACAAATAGAAATTGCAGCTGAAACAGGTGCAGATTCTGTTTCCCATGGTGCGACCGGTAAAGGTAATGATCAAGTTCGGTTTGAACTAGGTTATTTATCTTTAAACCCTAATATTAATATTATTGCTCCTTGGAGAGAATGGGATTTAGATTCTAGAACAAAGTTAATTGAGTGGGCAGAGAAAAGAAACATATCTGTACCGGTAGATAAACGTGGTGAGCCACCTTATTCTACAGACGCTAATTTATTACATATTTCTTATGAAGGAAAAGCTCTTGAAGATCCTTGGATTGGACCTGATGAGGATATGTTTACTAGAACAGTTTCTCCTTTATTAGCTCCTAATGAACCAGAAGAAATTATTATAGGTTTTGAGTCTGGTAATCCAATATCTTTAAACGGAAAAGTTTATAGTCCAGCTAAATTATTAGAAAGTTTGAACGAAAAAGCAGGGAAACATGGTATTGGTAGAATAGACATTGTAGAAAATAGATTTGTAGGCATGAAATCTAGAGGAGTTTATGAGACACCTGGTGGAAGTATTTTGTATATTGCACATAGAGGATTAGAACAATTGGTTTTGGATGGTCCTACTATGCAATTAAGGGATGAGCTCATTCCTAAATATGCGTCTTTAATATATAATGGTTTTTGGTTTTCTCCTGAAAGAGAAATGTTACAGGAATTGGTTGATAACTGCCAGAGAAATGTTACTGGGGATGTTAAATTAAATTTATATAAAGGCTGTTGTAGTTTAATGGGAAGACGTTCACCTAAAAGTATTTATAATGAAGGAATTGTTACTTTTGAAGCGGGTAAAAATTATGACCAAAAAGATGCAGAAGGTTTTATTAATTTAAATTCTATTAGGTTAAAACAAAGAAATAAAAACAAAACTTAGAATGGAGTTCCTAAGAAAAATTCAAATAATAAATTTCTTGCAAAATGTAACACTATTATAAGAATTACTGGAGATATATCTATACCGCCGAGATTAGGTAATATCTGTTGAATAGGTGATAAAAGTGGATTTGTAAGTTTGTGCAAAGCATAATTAATTTGCCACACGAATTTATTTCCGGAATTAATTATATTAAAAGCGATTAACCAACTCATTATTACTTGAATTATTAGTATCCAAACAATAAAAGAAACTAAGCTATCTACTAAAATCAGAAAAGAATGCATTTTTTATCTCTATAAATTAACTAATATATTCGAATATAACTGACATTTATTATTATGAAAATATCTTATTTTTATAAGAGCCTACTAAAACAATAATTAGATTGGGAATTATCCCTATTAGCCCTGGATGAAAACCATAAAACTTTCCTTTATGCATAAAATTNAAATCACCAAATGCTAAAGTTAATGAAATAAATACTCCTATTACTATTCCAATTAAAACNGGAACTGGACGAATTTCTTTATAATGTAAACCTAACATAAATGCAGGAGCTAATTGGATAAGTAAGTCCATTTTTCTATCCATTAGAGCTACTAATGAAAAATTATTTTTAAGTTTGATTGCTATAACAACCAACAAAAATAAAACAATCCATGAACAGATTTTCCCAACNCTAGTGAGTTTTTCTTCATTAGAGTTGTTCTGGAATTTTGCATAAATATCTTTAGTAAACATGGAAGATATAGATAAAAGTGCTGAATCTGCAGTAGACATCATTGCAGCAAGTATTGCAGATAATATGAGAATACTAACCGCATAACCGAACATAGAAAATATTTGAATCTCTCTAAGTATCATTCCAAATACTTGATCAGTTTTCACTCCTGATAGGTTAGGAAGGTATGCAATTGCCATTATACCTGTAATTACTATCGTAATAATTGTAAACAAAGGCATGAAAGACATAATGGCTAAACTTTTTTTTAGTATATTTAGAGATTTTGCTGCATATATTCTTTGAATAGCCTGAGGGTATAGAGATAAACCAAATCCAACAATTAGTATATAACTCAACCATTCTCTACAGGTTCCTGAATCAGGAACTAAGGATTTTCTGGTATTATTTTTATTATCCAGTTCCATGAGAATATTAGTAGCTTCATCTAATGAGCCAAATTTTTGAAATAAAATAATTATTAATACACTAAAGCCTATTATTAATATTATTCCCTGAATGGCGTCTGTCCATGCTACGGCTCTCAGTCCTCCGAGAGTGCCATATATTACAATTATCAATGCTAAAATAATAACTCCGTAGAAATAGAAGTTTTCATAACCCGATATACCCTGCATCGCTCTTCCCATTGCCATAAGTTGAGCTAAGAGATAATTACATAAAACAATAAGCATAATTAATGTCACTAAAAATGTTAAACANTTATTATTATATCTATATTTAATGTAGTCAGGAGGAGTTATAAATTTATATTTTTTTGCGAGCTTAAATAATTTAGGAGCAAATAATAGATAACAAACTACTATACTTGTCATAAAGTGTAAACTGAGTATCCAAGCGTATCCTATTCTATAAGTTGCACCAGTAAAACCAAAAAATGTATTACCACTGTATTGAGTTGCAAATAACGTGAGGAATAAAATTCCATAATTTAANCCTCCTCCCGCTAAATAGAAGTCTGTTAATGTATTTTCTTTAGAATGTTTTTTAGCATATAAACCAATTAAGATTAAAGAAGATAGATAGCATGCTATGAACGACCAAGCATAGATNCCAAGAGGTAATAAATCATTCATTATTTTTGCTGTTTTGTAAAAGAATAAAGCACGTTAAACATGAAGTAAGTATTGCACAAAGTATTGATATAATGACCCATATAGGTAGTCCTAAAAAAATATATTTAGTGGATGCGTCCCAATACCATGGAATTCCAAATAATATAAAAGTTAGATATAATAATACATAAATATACTTAATTTTTATGACTTTTATTTTTAGCATATTTTTTTTCCATTTCGAAGTAGTCTTTAAAACCTATAACTTCTTGCATTTTATTAAAGCTCATTAAGTTTTCTTGAATTAATTTATTATGTTTGAAGTTATTTAAAACTTCTTGAGTAGCTCTCATTGAAGCAGATAAGATTGTTAATGGAAATGCTGCTATTTTATAACCCATTTCTGAAATTTCATTGAATTCTAGTATAGGAGTATCCCCTCCTTCTACTAAATTTATCATTTTAGGACCTTCCACTTGTCGACATATTTTTTCCATTTCTTTTTTATTTTTAGGACCTTCTAAAAATAAAATATCAGCACCTAAATCTCTAAAAATTTTTAATCTATCTATTGCTTCTTCTATCCCAAATTCATACCTAGCATCTGTTCTTGCCATAATTAATATATTTGAACCTGATTTTTTTTCTTCAATTGCAGCTTTGATCCTGGAGGTAGCATCTTCTCTGGAAACAACTTTTTTTCCTCTAGTATGACCACATCTTTTTGGTGATTCTTGGTCTTCAATCATAACAGCTGAAAAACCAGCCTTATAAAAGCCTTTTACTGTTCTTCTGACATTTAATTCATTTCCATAACCTGTGTCGCCATCTCCAATTATAGGAATTTCTANATTTTCACAGATATTTCTTCCCTGTTCTATTATTTCACCATAGGAGATAAGTCCAGTATCTGGTATACCTAATTTAGAGGCAGATGTTGCAAAACCACTCATAAAACTCAGTTTAAAATCATTTTGCTCAATCATTTTAGCGGAAAGAGCATCATAGCAGCACGGCATTATATAGAGTTTTTCATCAGATAATATATTTTTTAGTTTATTAATGTTTGATTTGTCACTATTCATTACAAGTTACCTCTATCATTCTATTTACATATTTAGAATTACTATCTGATAAAATATTTAATATCGAGAAATGGTTTTGACTTTTTAGTAATGTGAAATTTACTATATTATCATGGTCTATTAATAGCTTGGAATATCTTTTTGTTTGTTCTATCCATGCATTAGGTTCTTTATCTCCTACTGATAGAAATAGTTTTGTGGAATAGCTACAAGGAACTGGTGTATTATTATTAGCCTCTTCTTTTGTAAGTCCTATATCTTTATTTAGAGATAGTTTTAATACAACTTCAGGCTCATAAATACCACTTACGAGAAATGCAGATTTTATTATATTTGCAGGTAAATTTAACTTTTCCCAATTACTATTTAATATCATGGCTGCTAAGTGAGCTCCTGCAGAATGACCAGAAATATTAATATTATTTGGGTTTCCTCCATATATGTGGCAATTTTTATATACCCATATTAATAATTCTTTAATTTGTTTAGTAATTTCTGTTAATCTAACATATGGACATAATCCATAATTGATAGAAATATATAAACAATTTTTATTTATAAATGGTTCTGCTAAATGACTATGGTCAGATTTGTCTAAAGCTCTCCAATATCCACCATGTATAAATATATGTACTGGTGCATTTTTTAATTTACTCTTACAAAAAATATCTAATTTTTGTAATTCATGCTCTCCATAAGGAATATCTATATAGTTAGAATATTTTACTCTTGTAGATTTAGCTTTTTGTTGTGCTTCAACTATATATTTTTCAAAATTAGGAACGGCAATTCTTGGATTAAAATGTCTTTCAATTTGATCTGTAGTAAAATTTTTCCAATTTAATGACATAAATGCTCCTATTTTTTTATTATTTTCTCTAATTTATAAATAATTTGCAAAATTTTAAAGTTAAAAGGTGACAATTATTTTAAATGACAATAGTCTAAATNAAAATAATTGGTAAAAAAATGAATCAGAAACAAATTAATAAATGGTATATAGTATTTACGTTCTTTATACTACTAATGTTAATATTCCCAGTTTTTTCACTTGGTAATTATGCTACCCCTTTAATTTTAGGTATGCCTATGTCTATGGCTTGGGTCTTATTCTGGATATTAGTTGAATTTATTGGTTTGGTGATATTTATTAGATTAGATAAGGAAGAAGATTAATTAAATGTTAGCTTGGCAAATAGCCCTTATTTCAATGTCGATATACTTGCTTTTAGCTTTTGCAATTGGCTTAGCTGCGGGCAGGGGAAGGTCTTTTTTCTCAATATCAGAATATGCTGTTGGTGATAGAGGTTTTAGTTTATTCATCATGTGGTTTCTCATGGGAGGAACAATTTTTTCAGCTTTTGCATTTTTGGGTGGACCAGGATGGGCGTATTCAAAAGGGGCGGCATCTTTATACATATTAGCATATTGTACGCTTGGTTTATTACCTTGGTACATTATAGGACCAAAAATTTCCCGTTTAGGAAAAAAATCTAATTATATAACAATGGGTGATTTTCTTGGAGATAGGTATAACTCGAAGTTTTTAATAATCATTATTGGTATAGTTTCATTATTAGCGTTTATTCCATATTTAACATTACAGATAAAAGGAATGGGATATATTTTTAATGTTCTGACTTATGATAATATTCCATTTAAACTAGGAGCACTTTTAGCTTTAGGTATAGTTGTTGTATATGTAGCAACCAGTGGAGTAAGAGGTGCAGCATGGAGTGATGTTTTTCAGGCCATATTGATGTTAATTGTAGCATGGGTTTTGGGAATATACTTTGTTGAAACCTTACATGGAGGTCTAAACAATATGTTTACGAACCTTGCTGAAAATAATCCTGATTTTTTGACAATTGGAAATGAAGGATCAAAAATTTCTGCTGCTAGATATAGTAGTAATATAGCTGTGTCCATGTTAGGGTTTTTAATGTGGCCACATCTATTTACTAAATCTTATGCTACTACATCCAAGAGAATAAAACTTACAGTTTTAGTTTACCCTATTTTTGCGATTTTTTTGCTTCCTGTATTATTTATTGGTTTTTCAGGAATAGGCGTTGTAGATCCTGATGACCTAGAACATTCAGGACAAATTTTGCCTTATTTGATCACGCATCACTTAACAAATTCTGGATTATTATATGGTATTGTCGGAGCTGGTGCTTTAGCTGCGGCTATGTCTTCTTCTGATGCTATAACTCACGGTGCATCTGTATCTTTTGGAAGGGATATATGCAAAGTAATATTTCCATCTTTAACTGAGAACCAAGAACTCTGGATTATGAGGGCTGCCGTAATTGGAGTGGGAGCGATAGCTTACTGTATTGCAATTTATGGAAGCGATGGATTGATAGCATTGTTATTAGGTGCTTACGGAGCTATAGTTCAACTTGCTCCTGGAGTATATTCGGGATTATTTTGGAAGAAAGCATCAACTCTTGGAGTAATATTAGGACTTATATTTGGCGTTATTGTGACTATATATTTTCAGTATATTNCAAATTTCAGTCCATATGATCTTCACCCAGGTTTAATTGGATTGTTAGTNAATGTAGCNATTGTATTTGTAATCAGTATTTTGCAAAAACAAACTCAAGAGAAAATTAATCATGCTTCTAAGTTTGTAGATGAATAATAAAGTATTAATAAATTACATACTGTATGCCATTTCTCTAGCATTTAAATAACCTAATTCTTGATATTTCGTTATTTCGATAGCATTTTTTAANAACTCTTGATAATGAATATGAACTTTCATAGCGGCAGGATCTTTATTTGCATTATCTAATACAACTTCTTTTGATACTTTTAAAAATTCTTTCATTATATCAATAGGTAGAGTTTTAAATTCAACATTATGCTCTTTAATCATTTTTTGAAAACTTATTGCATTTCTATTTATATACTCTCCATAAGATTGAGTATTAGCATTATTTGCTGCTATTTGTATAATTTCTTTTAAATCATTACTCAGTTTATTGTATTGTTCCATATTTATTAGAATTTCATTCATTGATCCAGGACTATGAATGCCAGGCCCATAGCAAATATTTGCTATTTTTGGAAAACCAAAAGCAAGATCCATCCAAGGACCACCCCATTCAACTGCATCAACCACCCCAGATTGGAAAGAGGTTAATACTTCTCCACCAGGTATATTTACGGCAGTAGCGCCCATTCTATTTAATACTTCATTAGGTAATCCTGCCATTCTTATTTTTAGTCCTTTTATATCTTCCAAAGAGTTTAAGGCATTTTTATACCATCCAAACATTTCAGTTTGAACAATTCCTGCTTGAAATGGTTGTATTCCATAGGGTTTTAAAATTTCTTCCCATAATTTTTGTCCTCCTCCCTGAAGTATCCATGCACTTTGTTCAGATGGACTTAAACCTCCAGGAATACCACCAAAATATGCAAGTCCAGGATGTTTTGATATCCAATATCCACTCCAACCATGACCAATTTCTACTGTATTTTGCCTTACTGCTTCAAATACTTCATAGGCTGGAACTATTTCTCCTGAGCCATATACTTTTATTTCTAATCTACCACCAGATGCATTAGTTATATCTTTTGCAACATTTTCTGCCGTCGTTCCTACTCCTGGAAAATTTTTAGGCCAAGTAGTTGCCATACGCCACTGAATAATATTTTTTGAAATGTTAGTTGCTTTTTNAGGTTTTGCAGGAGTTCCTCCTTCTATTTTATTATCTTTACAAGAGGCTAATAATCCAATAGCACCAAATGTGGATACACCAACTAAAATTTCTCTTCTTTTAAAAATATTTTTATTTTTCATTTCTTCTCCTTATTTTCTTTTAAATTATTAAAGGCTTTTTCCCAATTTTTTCCATCGAATTCAATGGTTTCAATGCTTTTTATAGTATTTGAATATATGCAATTAGCATTAACACTTATTTTATTAGGATGAGAACGAGGAATATAAAATGATTTAATACCGCATTTACTGCAAAATATATGCTCTGCTATATTAGTATTGAATTTATAAGTAGTAATAAATTTGCTTCCCTTGAGCAATTTAAAATTATTTTTTGAAATTATATAGTGTTTGTATTGAGTCATGGAACAGATTGAGCAATTACAATTTAAAACTTTTATATCTTTTTCACCTGTTACTTCAAATTCAATTTCTTTGCAGTGACATCCTCCTTTATGTGTTACAATATTTTTCATCATATCTCAGAGTAAATTCTAAAAGGTATACAATGCAACATAAAATTTTAAAAAGTATTAGGTGATATGTTTGATTTAGAAGTTTTATTATTTATTACATTAATATTTTTATTTGCTGGTTTTGTGAAAGGTGTTTCTGGCATTGGTTTGCCTGCAGTTTCTTTATCACTTCTTACCATGATAATGGGNTTAAAGTTTGCCGTGGCATTGGTTGTAATGCCAGGTTTATTAACTAATGTTTGGCAGGCAATAGGCAAGACTAGAATTATTTTAATTATTCAACGATTATGGCCTTTAGTCTTGACTATGTTTTGTTTTTCATTAATTGGCTCGTCTTTATTAATAAAACACAGCTATTATCTTACTATATTGTTAGGATGTTTATTAATTTTATATGGTTCTATAAGTGTGTTTTTAAAAAAACAATATTTTATTCCTAAAAAATATGAAAAATTACTAGGGTTTATATCCGGTTCTTTTGGAGGGTTTTTTGGTGGCTCTACTGGAACTTTTGTATTTCCCATAGCTTTATATATATATTCATTAAATATGACAAAAGATGAATTTTTACAGACTATTGCTTTCGTCTTAATTACAGCAAGTTTTTGTTTAGGTTTTTCTTTAACGGTTAGCAATTTATGGTCATTTAGTCTTGCAATATATTCCTTTTATGCAGTTATTCCGTCTATTATTGGGATGTATATTGGAAGAAAAGTACAGTCAAATTTAGAGGAAGGAATTTTTAGAAAAATATTTTTATTTATGATTATTTTAGTTGGATTTCTCATTGTTATAAGATCCTTAAGCTAAGACCAAATATTATTAGGTAAAAATAAAGTTAAGAACGGAAAAATTAATAGAATAAGTAATCTTATTATATCCATAAATACAAAAGGTATTACCCCTTTAAATATAGTATTTAAAGTCATTTTATTTTTTACAATAGTTTTTAGGACGTGCACATTAAGTCCTACTGGCGGAGTAATTAAGCTTATTTCTACTGCTACTACAACTAATATACCAAACCATATTAGATCCCCTCCCATTTCGGCAACTAAAGGATAAAAAATAGGAACTGTTAGTAGCATCATTGAAAGGCTTTCTAAAACCATTCCAAGAATTAAGTAAATAAAAAATATTAATAATAATAACGTGTAAATATTAAAATTAAAATTGGATAAAAAATTTCTAAGATCATTTGGCAGGCCGGCTAAGTTTATAAAATTAGAAAAAAGAATAGCTCCAAAAAGAAGAAAAAAAAGCATTGAGGTAATTTTAACTGTTTCAATTAAGGTATCTTTAAAAGAACTTAATGATAATTTTCCTTTTAGAACTACAATTATAAATGCGCCAAAAGCTCCTATTCCCGCAGCTTCCGTAGCTGTAAATATTCCTAAATAAATTCCTCCCATAACAAGAATAAAGAGAGCTAATATTCCTGAAACNCCNTTTAGGGATTTTAATTTNTCTGATGTGGGTAAAGGGGTGAGCTGTTCGCTAATTTTATTTTCTTTCCATAAAGTTAGTTTTACAGAAATTATATATCCTATAATGCCTAGTAATCCTGGTATTATTCCTGCTAAAAATAGTTTTCCTATATCTTGGCTTGTAATNATGCCATAAATTACCAGTATCATAGAAGGTGGGATTAATATACCTAATGTGCCTCCTGCAGCAATTACCCCTGCAGACAGAGAATCTGAATAACCATATTTTTTCATAGAAGGTAATGCAATTTTTGCCATTGTAGCTGCAGTAGCTAGGGAAGAGCCACATACAGAACTGAAGCCACCACATGCAATTACGGTAGCCATTGCTAATCCTCCTTTTTTGTGTCTCAGCCAAGCATTTGAAGTATAATATAGTTCATCTGCTAGACCAGCTTTTACAACGAAATTACCCATCAATAAAAAAAGAGGTAGAATAGATAATGTATAACTCATGCCATTATCAAAAAACACCTGTCCTACCATTGATAAGGCCGGTTCTATTCCTATGATAAAACTTAAGCCTATGAAACCAACTGTCATCATTGAAAAAGCAATGGGCAAACCTAGAGAAATTAATAAAATTATCATTAATAATCCTATTATCCAAGTTATCATGCTATCTTTCCTTTTTATCAGTTATTGAGGATTCTATTATTCCCGGTCTTTTATAGGATGCATATATTCTTTCTTCTGGATTTTGGGAACTAACTGTCTTTTTATTTGTTAGGTATTGATANCAATTTAAAAAATTCATGAATGAAGCCAGAAAAGATAAAGCGGACAATATAAATGCAATAGGTGCTTTAGGAATTTCTAAAAAAGTTGTTATGTCGTTGTATGATTTTAGGTTGATTCCATATAAATAAAGTTGGATTCCTATTGATATTAATATTATGCCTATCAGCAANTTNACAATAATGCTGTGTAATTTTGATAAATTAGATTTTAAACTATGAGAAAGAATTGAAACTGTAACATGNCCNTCATCTCTACATATGTANGGCAAACCAATATATATCAAAATAGCGAGAATAATTTCTGTTAATTCAGAGGCGCCTGGTAATGGCAGTCCTAATATGTATCTTCCTATAACATCTATTACAGTAATTANTACTAGAAAGGACAAAGATATAACACAGAATGTTAATAGTAGATTATTTAATATATGTATTATATTTTTAATCATAATTTAAAAAAAGTTATTTGCTCTCAAGGTTTTTTATTTCATCAATTAATAAAGAATAAATTCTTGAAGCATCAATATTTTTTTCTTTTGAAATTTTATCTAGAGTTTTATCTATTATGGGAAGTAGTAATTTTTTAACTTCTGCTTTTTTATCTTCAGAAATTTCTAAAATATTAATATTTTTTTCTTTTGATATTTTAATACTTACCTTATCTGCATCATCCCAGGCTTTTCCAGCAAGTTTGGCTAAGGCTTCTCCTGAAACAGAGCTAATAGCTTGTTGGTCCTTGTCGGATAATGATTCCCATTTTTTTTTATTTATAACAAGAAACATACTAGTATTATATAAGCCTCCATTAAATTTAAAACCTTGCTTAATAATACGATCTAATTTGAAAAAATGTATGCTTTCTGCAGGTAAAGTGATTCCGTCTGCTACGCCTCCTGATAATAATTCATATGCTTTTGTAACTGGAGCTTGAAGAGGAACTAAACCGAGAGCTTTAGCAGAACTTTGCGCAATGCCTCCACCAATTCTTATTTTTAAGTCTTTTACTTCTTCTATAGAATTATAATTTTTACTTAACCATAATTGTCCTGGTCCATGGGTATAAACTCCAAGAAGATGTGTGCCTCGATGTTCATTAAGTTGTAATAATTCTTTTTCATAGACTCTCTGCCATGCTATGGATAGAATTTCTGCACTATTACTTAAAAAGGGTAATTCTGTTATTTGAGTGGAGCTAAACCTACCTGAGGTATAATTATGAACTCCGTATGTTATATCNGCAATACCTTTTGCTGCAAAATCAAAATGTGCAGGAGGTGGGCCAAGTGGTGCTTTTAGTAAATCTATAACTACTCTCCCTTCTGTAGCTATTTTTACTTTTTCTATCCAAGGTATCATAATATTAGTTACCCAAGGATGTGTTGGGGGTAGCCAATTAGCCATTCTTAAAGTGGTATCTTGGGCGTAAACATTTGAAGAAACAAAAAATATAAATAAAATAAATTTTATTATCATTTTACCTCTCCTTAAAAATGAATTACAAGTCTAAGTTCTTATAATACTCTTTTAAAATTTTATAATCAATTTTTCCCAGGGCATTTTTAGGAACTTCATCAATTGTAATTATTTTTTTAGGTATCTTATATCTCGCCAGTTTGGTTTTCATTATTTGAAATACTTCGTTAGATGAGTAGCTTTTATTTTTAATTTTAATAAATGCTATAGGAACTTCTTCCCATTTATCATCGGGTATTCCAATAACAGCTGATTCTTCAATATTTTTAACTTGATTAATAATTCTTTCCACTTCTGCAGGATATATATTTTCACCTCCAGAAATAATTAGGTCTTTATTTCTTCCTAATATAAAATATTTGTTGTCCTTATTTTTTTCTGCAATATCTCCTGTCATAAACCAACCATTATTCAAATATTCTTTGCTATTTTTTTTATTATTCCAATATCCAGAAAATAGGTTTAACCCTTTAACTCCAATTTCTCCATACTTACTATTATTATNACTAAATAATTTAATTTTTGTTTTTAATGCTGGTTTACCAANATTGCCATATGGTTTGCGTTCNTCATTTATATTTTGACATATTGCTATTGGGCATGTTTCTGTGGATCCATAAACTTGTATAATCTTGATAGATTTTTTTTCATAAGTTTCTATCAATTCTGGTGAAACTATAGTGGATCCTGTGGTTATCGCTTTTAAGGAATTGAGTTTTGATTTCCAATTATTTAATTTCACTATTTCTTTCAAAATACTGGGAACAAATACTGTATAAGCAGGCCTATAATGTTTAATAAATTTTATAGTTTGAATTATATCAAACTTTTTAAGAAGAATAACTGTTGCTCCTATATGTAAAGCAGGTATTGTTTGTATATTTAATCCTCCTACATGAAATAGAGGAATTACCGTTAATATAATATCTTTTTTATTAAATTGGTGCATATGTATACTGTTTAAATTGTTATAGAATAAGGCTTTTTGAGTTAGCATTGCTCCTTTTGGTTTTCCGGTTGTGCCAGATGTATAAATTATTAAAATAGTCTTATTAATATTATTTTTAATTTTATTTATTGAGTTATTATTAATATTTTTATTTTTTATTTTACTATAAAAGCTATTGTTAAAATTAATATCAACAACATTTAGTTTAGTATTTTTTAATATGTTATGATTTGCTTTTATAAATTCTTTTTCAGAAAACAGCACTTTGGGCTTAACTTCATTTAAAATATTTTCTATTTCATAGTCAGTTAGTCTCCAATTAATAGGAACCAAACTAGATCCAATTTTAGCTGAAGCATATAAAAGTATAATATATTCAATTCTATTTGTAGATAAGATAGCTATTCTATCATTTTCTTTAATATTTAAATTATTTACTAAGTATATTTCGAGTAAGTCTATTAATTTTAATAATTTTCTATAAGTAATTTCATTATTTTCCGAAATTATAGAAATTTTATCAGGATCATTTTTTTTATGATCTATTAAATATTTATATAAATTATTTTTCATATNTTGAGATTTATTAATCTGTTTCACCAGGATTATATAAAGCCATTTTTCCTAACCTATCCATACATATTTCTGCGGTCCAAGGAAGCATTAGTGAACCACATCTGCTATCTCTAAATATTCTTTCTAATGGTAAAGATTTTAACATAGATTGCCCACCGCAGGTTCTAATAGCTAATTGAGAAATTTTTTGAGCTCCCTCCATAACACTATACTGAGCAGCATAAGCTCTCTTTATTTGAGAACTGGTGGGGTCAACACAGGCCTCTGATATACTTTGAAACCATANAGATTTTATGTTTTCAAGTAATATTTGCATTTCTGCTACTGCTATTTGCTTTGTAGCAAACATCCGTCTTTTTATGGNAGGTGTGTTGGGAANCTCTCCTCTTAAATATTTTATTGTGAAATCTAGGGCAGCTTGTGCTAATCCTACATAAGTAGGAGATAATGTGAGAAACATATGTGGCCATCTTTTAGCGGCTTCAAAATACATACCCTTAGGCATAAGCATTTCTTCTTTAGAAACAAAAACTTCATCAAAAATGAGTGTTCTTGAAACTGTTCCTCTCATTCCTAAAGGATTCCAGTCTCCACTTACTGATACTCCTTTTGCATTAGAAGGGATGGCTAAGTAAAGAGTATTTTTTTGTGAAGGTTTTTTATTTACAATATCTTCTGTACATAAAATTCCATAATAAGAGGCATGACCTGACAGGGAAGCGAAAATTTTTTTTCCATTAATTACCCATCCATCTTCAAACTCCTTTGCAGTTGTAGCAAATGGACTTGCTCCCGCTGCAGCATTTCCGCCTTCTGAAAAAGGCTGTGAATAAATATCTCCATTTGATACTATTCTANCGTAATGTNTTTCTCTTTGTTTAAGATGNTCCCTTTGTATAGCTTNGGGCATATTCAAGTCATCAGCTAAGTCACCAGTCCATAGAGTAGAACATACATGCATATTCCATGTTAATGCTGTGGATCCACAATATCTTCCTATTTCCGCTGCTGCTAAACAGTAATTTTTAAAAGATGCGCCTAGACCACCATTTTTTTCAGGAATACATATAGCTAATAGTTCTGCTTCATGAAGGTCTTGATAGTTTTCTGTTGGAAAAATAGCTTCTTTATCATATTTATTTGCTCTTTTAGAAAATTTAATCTGTCCTAATTCTCTAGCNATTTTACAAATATTTTTTTCTTTTTTAGATAAGTTATATGCTTTAGGGTCAAACATNGGNTCATCTAAAATAATTGAATTATTTTTATTCATAATNCTCCTTATTAACACTTAATAGATAATTACGTTCTATAAAGTTCAAAATAATTTTATTTAGTTCTTCTGATTTTTCTACATTTATTAAATGTCCGCAATCTTTTAAAATTAAAAATTCACTATTTTTTATTTTATCATGCATTTTTTTCATAGTTTTTGGAGGTGCTAATATGTCTTCATCTCCTGATATGAGTAAGGTGGGAATTACAATTTTATATAGGTTTTTACTTACGTTAAAATTTATTAGAGACTTAATCGCAGATTTATAACTTTCAACATTTATTTTTTTCATGTTATTGGCTGCTAAATTTATTTTTGTCTTGTTAGTATTTTTTGAAACGATATTAGAAATGGAAATAAGCGCTACTTCTTCCATCGTTTTGCCTTCATTAAAGGGTTTTAGTCGAGAGTTAATAAAATTTCGTTGCCAGTTAGGGTCTGAACTTCCGAATCTAGCAGTGGTTCCTATTAAGATACAAGCTTTAAATTTTTTGGGGTGTGCTATTACANTTTTTTGAACTATCATTCCTCCTAAAGAATGCCCTACTAAAATCGGTAATTCAAATTTATTATCAACTATAAATTTATATATAATATCAGAATACTTATTAATAGAGGGGTTTTTAATAGATGTAGATTTACCATATCCTGGAATATTTATTGCAATCGAAAAATAATTTTTTCCTAATTTCTTAATTTGATTTGTAAATGAGTCTGCATCACTTCCAATGCCATGGATAAATATTAATGGGCTATTATTTTTATTTTTGCTACTTATATAATCNATCATATCTTATAATTTAATAATTACGAACTAGATGAGANTAATATGATTAGATTAATATTGATAGTTTTAATAATTGTTTTCATAATGTACATAATTATGAAAATCTTTCCAAAATTTAAATATTTTTGTTCTAAGTTAATTAGAAGTCCATTAATACTAATTTTAATAAAAAACTTATTAAGGTTTTTGTTTAGAAAAATATTTTAATGTTACAGAATTATTTTTTCTTGTTTCTANTTAAAGTTTAATTTACAGTTTTATTTATGGTAAATGGAAAAAATATGAATAGAAAAACAAATAATATGCTATCTAAAGAGACTGCGACCAGCCTTAAAGCAGAAATTAAAAAGTATAGTGATACTTTTAATGTTGCTGACACTCAAAAATATATTAAAGAAGTTATTTCAGAAGTGAGTAATGATTTTATAAAAAATTGGTTAGATAAAAATATGAATTCAGTTGTTAAAGAAGCTGTAAAAGAAGAGTTACAACATATTGCAAAAGAAGGAATGAAAAAAAAATAAAGTTATTTACTTTCTTTCTTTCTATAGGCCATCATACAGTGTTCTAAACAATAAGGTTTTCCTGGAACTTGTTTGGCTCCACAAAAATAAAAACCTTCAGTTCCTGGGTCTCCAAAAGGCCAACGACATCCTTTAATTTTTANATGAAATATTTTATCATCATCANTATCAGGCAAGGATAATTCTTTTTTAGNGGTCNAATCTTTTGTCAAACCTAATCNATTTGCCTTACCNATAACAGCGTTTCTACTTATACCATCACCTAATTTTTCAGCTATTTCTCTTGCTGAAATATTTTTTTCCCATAACTTTGTAAGTTTTTTAACTTTTGATTCTGTCCAATTAATTGCCATTTATTTTCCTATTATTTTAATTATCTGCAAGCTTTATCATACTGTGTAATAATACTTCNGCTCCTTTACTAACATCTGATTTGAGAACGTNTTCACTTTCATTATGACTAATTCCNTCTATACAAGGAATAAATATCATACTGGTAGGAGCAATCGAATTTATATTGACTGCATCATGTCCTGCCCCTGATACTATTTCGCGCGATGAATATCCTAATTTTTTAATTACACTTTTTATAGTATTATTTATATTTTTATCAAATTTATTTGATTTTAATTCTAGNATTTGGTTTGTCTTTATTTTTAAGTTAAGTAATTTTGAAATACTTTTTATTTCTTTCTTTAACATTTGAGCCATTTTATTTAAAATTTTATTTTCAGGATGTCTAAAATCTATGGTGAGAAAAACTTCTCCAGGTATGACATTTCTGGACGGAGATTTAATTTCAATTACTCCGCATGTAGCACATCCACCTGGTTGAAAATGATTNCCAATTTTATTTACTGCTAAGACAATTTTTGAGGCNCCAACTAGAGCATCTTTTCTTTTATTCATAGGAGTGGGCCCAGCATGAGCTTCCATTCCTAATATNTTTATTTCATACCATTTTTGAGCTTGTGCACCCGTTACTATACCAATGTTTTTTTTTTCCATTTCTAATATTGGACCTTGTTCAATATGTGTCTCAATAAATGCNCCTATTTTTTTTGGGTTTATTTTAGAGNTTCCATTATATTTTATTCTTTTTAGTTCATCTCCTAATGTCTTTCCTTCTGGATCTTTGATCTTAAGAGCATCTTTAAGATTATGAAGTCCAGCAAATACAGCTGAACCAGTCATAGCAGGAGGAAATCTGCAGCCTTCTTCATTTGTCCAAACTATTATTTCTATTGGAGCTTCAGTGACGTAATTATTTTCGTTTAACACTCTAACAACTTCTAATGCCGATAAAACNCCTAAAGCTCCATCATATTTTCCACCAGTTGGTTGAGTATCTAAATGACTACCACTAACTATAGCAGGNAATTTATTATTTTTTCCTTTTCTTCTCGCAAAAATATTACCAATTTGATCAATTTTAATATCTAAATTTTCTTCTTTGCACCACTTAATAAATAAATCTCGAGATTCTTTATCAAGATCAGTAAGAGTTTGTCTATTTACTCCTCCTTTTGGAGTGGCGCCAATGGTTGCCATTTTATTGAGGCTTTGCCATAATCTGTCTTCGTTTATATTAATGTTTGAAATCATTATAATGCCAAATGTATATATAATATGTTATTTCATAATTATATATCATATAAAATAAATTATTAATAATTTTAAATAAAGGAATAGATATGAATTCTAATTATGTATTTGAACCTCAGTCAATATCCGCAGTAACTATAGTAAGCAGTGATAAATTGTTTCCAGTTAGAAGAGTTTTATGTGTCGGTGCTAATTATGTTGCCCATCAATTAGAAATGGGNAGAGATCCTTCTAGAGAACTGCCTTTTTTCTTTTCTAAACCAAGAGATGCTATTGTATTAGCTGACAAAAATTTAAATGCTAAAATACCTTTTCCACCGCAAACTAATAATTTGCATTATGAAATAGAGATGGTGGTTGGTATTGGNAAAAATACTTGTAATATAGAGCCTAGTGAAGCAGAGCAGGTTGTATGGGGTTATGGGGTAGGAATAGACCTTACTAGGAGAGATTTGCAAAAAGAGGCAAAAGATAAGGGTAGACCTTGGGAATTAGGTAAAGGTTTTGATAATTCTGCAGTAATTAGTTCTTTATCTCCTGTTTCTAAAGTTGGGCATCCAAGTAATTCAAGAATATGGTTAGAAGTTAATAAAGTAATAAAACAAGATTCTAATATAGATAAACTGATTTGGTCTGTACCCGAAATGATATCCTTTTTATCTAAAACTATGACTCTTGAAGCTGGAGATATAATTTATACTGGCACTCCTGAAGGAGTAGGTAAAATAAATAAAGGTGACGTGNTTAGTGGAGGTATAGATGGTTTGACAGAAATTTCGGTTACAATAGAGTAGATGTGGAGAGATTGTTTATGGATAAACCAATATTATATAATTATTTTAGAAGCTCTACTTCAATTAGAGTTAGGGTTGCTTTAAATATTAAAGGCATAGATTATGAATATTTTGCATTACATTTGAGAAAAAATGAGCATAGGAGTAAAAAATATTTAAAGGTTAATTCATTTGGGCTTGTTCCAACCTTAAAATTTTCATCAGGAATACAATTAAACCAATCTTTATCAATATTAGAATATTTAGATGAAATTTATCCCACGCCTTCTATGCTTCCCAGTAATTCTGTTGAAAAAGCAAAAGTTAGATCTTTGGCTTATTCCATAGCATTGGAAATTCATCCTTTAAATAATCTTCAAGTATTAAATTATTTAAGAGATAATTTTTCGGCTAAAGAACAGGAGATTAAAATTTGGTTTACAAATTGGGTTAGTAAAGTATTTACACCTTTGGAACATTTATTAATGAATGATGATAATTCAGGAAAGTTTTGTTTTGGTAATACAGNAACTTTAGCTGATATATGCTTATTTTCTCAAATTGTGAATAATTCAAGGTTTGATATTGATATGACAAAGTACCCTAAGATAAATTCTATATATCAAGAATGTTTATTAGATGAAAACTTTGTCAAAGCACTTCCAAAAAATCAGCCTGATGCAGAATAAATATTAATTTTTTAAGTTTTTTTCAAATAAAGTATTAAGTCTTGACCAGTGTTTTTCGGCAGCAGCTTTATTATATGTGTGTCTGTCGGGAAAGGCAAAACCATGCTCTGTACCTTCATAAATTTCCATTTTAAAATTAGGAGTATTCTTAGTAAAGTGGATTTTGATTTTAGATAATAAATCCTCATCAACCCAAGTATCGTGTTCAGCAAAAGCCAAATATAGATCTGCTGAAATATCACTAGCTTTTAAATGTGGTGAGTCATCTTGGTCAGTGTAAATCTTTACACCATAAAATGATGCAAGTGTTTTAAAACTATTTGGGTAAGCTGATGCAATNCTTACAATATACTGTCCACTCATACAATATCCAACTGCTCCATAATTTCCTTTGATAACATCGGAGTTAGTTTCTAAATACTCTAATAATGATGAAGTGTCTGATATTACTAGAGAATTTGTCGTATCGTCCATTGTTTTTATCATTGCTGAGAATTGTGTTTTGTCTTCTCTAATTTTTGAAAAATCAAAAGGATAAGAATTCTCTTTTCCTACACGGTAGAACAAGTTTGGTAATAATACAAAATATCCCATACTTGCTAATCTTCTCGCCATATCTCTTAATTCTTCTCTAATAGCCGGCGCATCCATATATATTATAATAGCTGGAAAAGGACCGTTTTCATCTGGTCTTACAGTAAATGTGTCACATATTCCATCTTTAGTTTGTATGTCTACAAAATTTTCAATCATATTTAACCTCTTATAATAATAGCCTAAAGTTAATTCTACTTTTTTTGATGGGTGCGTCAATTAACTAATTTAAAATGATACAATCAAATTTATATTTTTGTTTTGATATGTTTAAGTGCTAAATTGTTTTATATTTTTTATTTAATGGAAAGAAAGAAATTGATTTTAAAAATTTTATTATTAGTTTTTGTTGTTAGTTCTAGTATGGCAGAAGATATTTCTGCTTATGAAAAAAATAGTATTTTTGTAATTAAAGAACTTTCACATAAGTTAAAAACTACAGTTAAATCAGTCATGCAAAAATCTGGCGCTATTGAAGCTATTGAATATTGTAATATTGCAGCTTTAGATTTGACAGAAGAAGTAGCTATAGATAGTGCTTTAGTTTTAAAGAGAACAAGTNTGAAGTATAGAAATAATCATAATGCTCCAGATAATTGGGAATTAAGTGTTTTAAAAAGATTTGAAAAACGTAAATCTGATGGTGAAGATATAAATCTTATAACAGAGAGTGCAATTATAGATTCCCCCGAAAAGATTTTTAGATATATGAAAGCTATTCCAACAGNCAAACCATGTCTCACTTGTCATGGAGCTGAGATTAAATCAAATATAGTTGCTAAAATTAATGAATTATATCCTTACGATAAAGCTAAAAATTTTAAAGTTGGTGATATAAGAGGGGCATTTTCTGTTATAATACCTATAGAAAATTGATTTTTTATTTTAAGAAAGTTTAATATAATTATATGATTCCAATTTATGATGATAATCCGGCTCTAGGCAAGCCTTATCTAGTTGTTTTAACTATATGTTTATGTGTGTTGATATGGCTCTGGCAAAATAGTTTGGGAATTCAAGGTGGAAATCAAGCGATATATTTTTATGGTTTAACTCCAGCATCTTTTTTAGGAAAAATGGAGCATGCAGGTCCTATTCCTGCTTTTTTAACTTTATTTACATCTATGTTTATGCATGGAGGGATTATGCATTTAGCAGGCAATATGTTGTATCTCTGGATATTTGGAGATAATATTGAGGGNGCTCTAGGCCATATTCGCTTTATATTCTTTTATTTTACTTGTGGAATAGTTGCGGCTAGTGCTCAAATATTATCTGCTCCAGATAGCACTATTCCCATGATAGGTGCTAGCGGAGCAGTCTCAGGTGTATTAGGAGCATATTTAATTTTTTATCCTAGAGCACGGGTGAGGACTTTTGTTTTTTTAGGAATATTTATTACTTTTTTGAGGATTCCAGCAGTCTTTTTGTTAGGAGTGTGGGTATTCGGTCAGGTAGTAAGCGCAATGATGTCTGATCCTGGTTCGCCCGGTGTTGCTTGGTTTGCACATTTGGGGGGGTTTTTTGCAGGTTTAATTTTAGGACCTTTTTTAAGAAAATCTAATGTGAGTCTTTTTCAAAATTCTAGAGCTCCAGTTAAAGAAAAGCCCATTCGAATTCGTTTTAGAAAATAATTATTTATTCATGAAACTCTTGTTTATCAGGTATGCGTGTGAAAGCAATACGGGTACCAGAAAAATTTTTTATATTATTGGGTAGACTTCCTTGAGTTATACTATCTCTCCCAAATCTTGCATTTATGGTATCCATAGTTATAGATAAACGTTCAAAACGTTTAATTTTAGAGAGATTATTTTCATCTATTTTATCAAATAACTCAGGATGAATATCAGTTTTTTTTTGTAAATTATATAGAGTGACACTAATTTTTTTAACTCTTCTAATTTTTTTCTGTTTATTTAGATATTTCCATATTTTTATTGCTTCTTTTAATAATTTATTATTATTAGATGTTCTGTAAAAATTTCTTCTCCCAATTAATTTAATTCCTTCTTCTGTTTTAAAGCTTAGAATCATTTGGCTGCTATAATATTCCATTCTTCTAAGTCGACTTGCAGCCTTTAATAGTAGTCTATGCATAACTTTCTCTGCTAATTCCTTAGGTCTCCATTTTGGTTCCAATACGTGACTGTGTCCTATAGTTTTTCTNGTTGTTTTTGTTTCAGCAATTTCAACTCCTCTCAACATATACCAAAACTTTTCCCCTTGAACATTTCCCCATATTTTTCTCATATGCTTTGGAGAAATTTCGTATAATTCTTTTATGGATAAAATTCCTGACTTTATTAAACGGTTTTCCATTGCCTTTCCTATTCCAGTAAGGTCAGAAAGTTTAAAATGTTTAATACGTTCGGGTACATCTGTATTGTATAATACCTGTAATCCATCAGGTTTTTCTAAATTACTTGCCGTTTTGGCGAGAAATCTATTTGGGGCGATCCCTATAGAACATCGGATATATTTTCCTATGTTTTTTTGTATGCCTTTTTTTATTATGATTGCTAGTTTGCGTGCTTCATTTTCTTGATNTTGTNTTCCNATAAGTCNGCAGGCAACTTCATCAATAGAAGCAATNATTTCTATAGGTATATATTTATCTATTTCTTCAATAATTTTATGGTGATATGTTACATAATTTTCATGGTTTGCTTGGATGCAGATTAATTTAGGGCATAGGCGTTTTGCTTCATAAATCATCGTTCCAGTTTTAATTCCATAAGATTTTGCTTCATAACTTGCAGCTATAGCGCATGTTGCATCTGTTATNGTAGGAACTATTGCTATAGGNNTNTTTCTTAATTTTGGTTGTAATTGCTGCTCTACACTAGCAAAATAACTATTTAAGTCTAAGTATAACCAATTCAACATTTTTTATTTCTTTAAATATAATTTTGTTCTTGTTTTGTTCTATAACAATATTGATATTTTAGTCAATGATATTTAAGAATTTATTTTGAATTTAGTTATTGCATAATTAGGAATAATTTTAGAAGAAGATATAGTTTTATTATATAAATCTATACTTGGTTTTTCCCCATATTTAGTTTTAAAAACGTGAGATAGTATACCACTTGTGACTAAAACAGTATTAATGNTAGAGTCATTGCCTCCTAATATATCAGTTTCTAAACCATCTCCAATTATTGATAAATTATTTAGATTAAGGTTAGGCTTTATCTTTTTTAAGCAGTTTATAGCCTCAAAAAATACGTTATTATAAGGTTTTCCAAAAGATTTGACTATTCCTCCCAAATTTTCATATATATTTGCGATAGCTCCAGCACAAAATATTTTTTTTCCGTTTTGTCTCATAATAATTTTGTCAGGATTAGCACAAAACATCGGCAACTGTTGTGAAATACATTTTTTAAGTTCTTGTACATATTCTTCTGGAGTGTCATCAAAAGACCTTAAACCAGTTAATAAAATAAAGTCTGCTTTTTTATAAGATTTAACTTCGATAAACTGGGTATNTTTTAATAAATCATTATCTTCTTTTAATCCTATAAAAAAATATTTATTTTTATTTTTATTAGGATATTGATTTATAAGGTAGGATTTACAAACATCCCCAGATGAAATTATCTCATTATATAAATTTGAGGTAATTCCTATATTTTCAAGTTTATTTCTAACAATAGACGATTTTCGAGGGGCATTAGATAGAAGAACAACAGGAATGTTATGTTTTTTTAAATAATTTAAAGTATTTTTTGCATCGGGATAAATTTGAATACCATCCCACAATACACCCCATATATCTAAAATAAGTCCTTCACAATTTTTTAGTAGAAAGTTTAAATTACCATATATTGGAGTAATAGGCTCTTTAGTTATTTTCATTTAAATATTCACCAAAAGCAATTTCATTTGCTTTTGTTCCAATAATGTTTTCTATTTTGGAGTTTTTAATTTTTACTGATAAATAATCTAAAATATCATTGATTAATAAAGGACCTTTATAAGCTAAGCCTGAGTAAGACTGAACTAAGCAGGCTCCAGCTAATATTTTAATCAAGGCATTTTTAGGATTATCTACTCCACCAATTCCTACAAATTTTATTTCTTTATTTGCATGTAGATAGGCTTTAGCTAACATTTTAGTTGATAAATTAAATAATGGACTACCTGATAAACCTCCGTCATAAAATTTATTTTTTGATTNTAAATTTTTAGGTCTAGAAATGGTTGTGTTCGANATACTTAAAGCATCAATATTATATTTGATTGCAGNGTCAATAATATTCTTTAATTCATCATCGCTTAAATCAGGTGCAATTTTTAACCATATTTGTAATTTTTTCTCTGAACTGTCTTCAATATTTTTTCTTTCATTATTGACTGACTTTAACAGTTTTATTAGCTGTGGGCTAGTTTGCAAATCTCTCAGTCCTGGAGTATTAGGAGAAGAGATATTAATAGTTATCCAATCAGCATATGGTCCTAATTTTTTTGTAAGAAGCGAATAATCTCCTATAGGGTCTGAGGTATTTTTATTAGACCCTATGTTAATTCCAAGTGGAATAACACATTTTTTATTTTTTAATTGATTTAAAACATATTCCGAGCCTTTGCTGGGAAAACCTAAACTATTTATTATAGCTTGGTCTTCATCAAGTCTAAAAATTCTTGGCTTGGGGTTACCGAATTGTGTTTTAGGAGTTATTGTTCCTACTTCTATATGAGAAACACCTATTTTATGAATGTTAAAAAATGTTTCTGCATTTTTATCAAAACCTGCGGCAATTCCAATTGGATGATTAAAAATAAGATTATTTATTTTGGTGTTTATATCAGAATTTATTTTATAGTTTGGAGTAATGCCATATTTTAAAAGTTTTATAGCAATATTGTGAGATAATTCTGCAGGAAATTTGTGTAAATTTTTTAAAATAANATTATTTATAACTGACATATGATTACTTTTATTATACCTAATTATAAATTATATGATTTTAAAATTTTAATCACTATATAAATCATTTTAATTTAATTTTTGCTAGGGTTGCAGATAATTTCGAAAAGGGCTATAGTTCATTGCTTTCCTATTTATTTATATTTTTAATTTTTTTATAGGGATGCAAAATATGAAAGATATAAAAAAAACGGCAGTTGTAAGTATAATTATGGGTAGCCAATCTGATTGGGAAACNATGCAATATGCTGTTGAAATATTAGATAATTTATCAATAAAATATGAAGTTAAAATAGTTTCAGCTCATCGTACTCCGGATCGATTATATAAATATGCTAAATTAGCTAGATCTAAAGGAATAAAAGTTATNATAGCTGGAGCTGGTGGTGCAGCGCATCTTCCAGGAATGGTCGCGTCATTAACACATATTCCTGTTCTAGGAGTTCCTATCTTGACTACAGCTCTTCGAGGAATGGATAGTTTAATGTCAATAGTTCAAATGCCGGCTGGAATTCCAGTTGGCTCATTAGCTATAGGAAATGCCGGTGCTAAAAATGCGGCTATNTTNGCCGCACAAATTTTAGCTACTAATGATTCCAGATTAGAAAAAAATGTGAAGAATTTTAGATTGAAACAGACAAAATCTGTTTCTAAAGAGCCGGATTTTCAAAATTGAAAAATAGTATATTAGGAATAATTGGAGGAGGGCAACTTGGGAGAATGACTGTTCTTGCTGCTGCTAGGTTAGGAATAAAATGTTATGTTTATGACCCTAACCCTGATTCTCCAGCTTTTCAGGTATGTGCAAAATCATTTATAAAAGATTTTGATGATGAAGAATCTATAAAAGAATTTGCATCTAATATAGATGCAGCTCTATACGAATTTGAAAATATTCCTATTAATACAGCNAGGATAATTGAAAAATNTACTAAATTAAGACCATCTTCAAAAGTATTATCTATTTCTCAAGACCGGCTAGTAGAAAAAACATTTTTGACTGAACAGGCAGGTGTANATACTGCAAAATATTTTCAAATTAATAATGTTAATGATTTATCNAAAGCATTAAGATCTTTTGGAGGAACGGGTATTTTAAAAACTAGGAAGCTAGGATATGATGGAAAAGGACAAATAAAAATAGATGGTAATAAAAATATCGATAGTATTTTTAATTCGTTGAATAGTCATGAATTGATTTTAGAAAAAATTGTTCCGTTTAATAGGGAATTAAGTATTATTATTGCTAGAGATATTAAAGGTAATATTAAAATATATGATTGCGTTGAAAATATACATAAAAACCATATTTTAGATATTACTATAGCTCCTGCACCNGGTNTGCAAGCAGAAGTATCAGAATCTGCTAAATCTATAGCAATAAAGATAGCTGAAAGTATTAATCTTACAGGTTTGTTAGCTATTGAATTATTTGAACTTGATAATCATAAATTATTAGTGAATGAAATAGCGCCTCGTCCACATAATTCAGGACATTGGACAATGGATGGTTGTATAACTGATCAATTTGAACAAGCTGCCAGGGCGGCTTTAGGTTTAAATTTAGGAAGTGTGAAGAGAATTTTTGACATAAAAATGAAAAATTTAATTGGGAGCGATATAAAATTGGTAAAGAATTATATCAATGAGCCAAATTATAAGATTCATTTATATGGTAAAAAAGACATACGTCAAGGCCGNAAAATNGGNCATTTAAATCAAATAATTTGACTCTAATTATGAAGCAATTTTATTTAATTCTCTCCAGACGTTATTGGGTGTGGCTGGCATATTAATATGTTCTATGTTAAGTGCGTTAGCTAAAGCGTTTATTATAGCCGGCGGTGCACCTATGGCTCCAGCTTCACCCGCACCTTTAATTTGTAATATATTAGTTTCACAAGGTACCATATTCCAACGAATATCTACATTTATTAGATCTTCAGCTCTTGGAATGGCATAATCCATAAAGGAACCAGATAATAATTGTCCACTATCGTCATCATAGACTGTATGTTCCAATACAGCCTGGCCGAAACCTTGAGCAATACCNCCATGAACTTGTCCTGCAAGCATATTAGGGTTGATTATTTGTCCAAAATCATCAACAACNGTATATTTCTTTAGTTCTATTTGCCCTGTGTCTTTATCAACTTCTAATTCGCATACATGACATCCATTTGGAAAAGTATAATTAGGAGGAGTCCATTGTTTAGAAGCACTAATAGGAATTTCACTCTCTTTAGCAAGTTCTTCTATTGTTGTGGATAAATTAGTCCCTTCAGCAGTAAATATACCTTCTTTATATTCAATATTTTCTTCTTTAATATTTAATTTTTTTGCAGCAAGTATTTTTGTTTGTTTTAAAATATCTTCAGATGCTACTTTAATTGCCGCACCTCCTACTGGCACAGATCTTGAACCGCCTGTTCCCGCTCCAAAAGCTATTAGGTCAGAATCACCTTGAATAATTTTTACTTTATCAGGCTCAATATCTAAATATTCACATAGTATTTGTTGATAAGCAGTTTCATGTCCTTGTCCGTTGGATTGAGTTCCAATATGAACTGTTACAGAACCATCATTTTCTAAAATAATAGTTGCTTCTTCTGGGCCTCCTCCCGAACAGGCTTCTATATAGGTGGATAAACCTATACCTCTCAGTTTATTATTTTTAATTGANNNATCTTTTCTATTATTGAAGTTTTCCCAGTCTGCATCTTTAACAGCTAGTTCCATATTTCCAATAAAATCTCCAGAATCATAAGTGTGGTTTAGAGCAGTTTTGTATGGCATATCTGATTTAGCTATTAAATTTCTTTTTCTTATCTCAACAGGACCTAAACCCGTTCTCATCGCTGCAATATCAACTAGTCTTTCAATTACAAAACTGGCTTCTGGTCTACCTGCACCTCTATATGCATCTATGGCAGGAGTATGAGTAAATACTCCTTTAACGTTGACGTAGATAGAAGGAGTTTTATAGCATCCTGCAAGCATAGCAGTTCCAGCAAGAGTAGGAATAAATATGGCAAAATTAGATAAATATGCNCCCATATTTGCTATAGTATCTATTTTAATTCCAGTAAATATTCCATCTTTATCTAGTGCCATTTTTGCTTTTGTAACATGATCTCTACCGTGTGTGTCGGAAACAAATGCTTCTGTTCTTTCTGATATCCATTTAACAGGACGCGACACTTTTTTTGAAGCGTATAAGGATAAAATGTATTCAGGATAATTAAATATTTTCATTCCGAATCCACCTCCCACATCTGTAGTAATAACTCTTAAATTGGAAGGATCAATATCTAAAACANCTGAAATTCTATCTCTTAAACTATGNACTCCCTGTGATGAACAGTAAATCTCATATTTATTTGTATTTGCATTAAATGAAGATATAGACCCTCTCGGTTCCATAGAATTAGGAATAATTCTATTATTTATTAGTTCTAAATCAACAATTGTTTCTGCATTTTCAAAAGCTTCATCAGTTTCTTTTTTATTACCCATTTCCCAATCAAAGCAAAGATTAGAATTATTTTCCCATACTTTTGGAGATTCTTCATTCAAAGCATTAGCACAGTTAGTAACCGACGGTAATTCTTCAATCTCAATCATTATTAATTCAGCAGCGTCTTTTGCAAGTTCATATGTCTCAGCAATAACTATNGCNATTGGGTCNCCAACATGTCTTACCTTNTCTATTGCAAGTGCTGTTCTTTCAGGTGTAAACATTTCAGAATCATCTTTATTTTTGGCTTTAAAATTAGTTGGCATGTCTTTGATTCCATCTTTTTTTAGGTTTTCACCAGTAAATATGTCAATTACACCTTTAGATTTTTTTGCCTCACTAATATCTAAATTATTAATTATTCCGTGAGCAACATTTGATCTGAATACATACATATAAGATTGGTTAGCAAGAGATATGTCACCTGTATAGTTTCCTNTTCCAGATATAAAACGCTGATCTTCTTTTCTNAGTATAGGTTGTCCGATTCCGAATTTTTTCATTTTATTTTGCCTTAATNATGAATTTTTAATTTTAATNTAAAATATTATAATATAAAATTATGTTAAATAAAATAGGTCAATTTAATAAAAAGTTAATTTTTATATGAAAAAATTGAATATTAAAGTTGGTGAGCATAATATCACAGTTAGACTTAGGGAAACTCCCACTGCTATATCTATTTATGAATCTTGTCCATTTAATTCAATAGTCAACACTTGGGGTGAGGAAATTTATTTTGAAACTAACATAAAGGTAAAAAAAGAGTATGACGCTAAACAGGTATTAAACAANGGAGAAATAGCTTTCTGGGTAGAAGGNACGGCAGTAGCTATAGGATATGGTCCAACTCCTGTTTCCGTAAAGGATGAAATCCGATTAGTAACGGATGTAAATATATTTGGAGATACTGATTTTAATTTAGATCTTTTGAAAAATGTTAAATCAGGGGAAAATGTTACAATTGATAGAATCAGTGATTAATAATTGAAAGGAAACATAATAATGAATAAGGTAATAGATTTTTATTTTGATTACGGAAGTCCTGCTACTTATCTTGCANGGACTCAAATTTATAAAATTGTAGAAGAAGCTGATGCAAATCTAAATATGATTCCTATGTTATTAGGAGGAGTTTTTAAAGAAACTGGTAATGCTTCTCCAGCAACAGTTCCAGCAAAATCTAAGTGGATGGGAGCAGATTTAAGNATGTACGCAAAAAATTATAATGTTGAATTTAATTCAAATAGTTTTTTTCCTATTAACACCTTAAACTTAATGAGAGGAGCGATTGCAGCACAGAAACTAGATATATTTGAGAAGTATTCCGACACTATTTTTAAGGGTATTTGGGTAAAAGATTTAAATTTAGGAGATTTAGAAGTTTTAAAGGATTATTTAGAAAAATCTGGAATTCCANCAGATGAGGTATTTAAATTGTGTCAAGATCAGGAAATAAAGAATGAATTGATAACAAATACTCAAGAAGCTNTATCTAAAGGAATATTTGGGGCTCCTTCTTTTATAATTGATGGTATATTAATTTTTGGCCAAGATAGACTTCATTTTGTAAAAGATTTGCTAACAAATTAAATATATTTTTGATTTAATATTGTAAAATAGTTGTATGATGACTATTTAATACTTATTATAATATTATAAATTTATAAGGTGAAAACATGTCAGTAAATATTCCAAAACAAGCAAATTTTAAAATTGGGGAAATAGTAAAACATCGTCTTTTTTCATTTAGAGGTGTTATATTTGATGTGGACCCAGAATTTATGAATACTGAAGAATGGTATGCTTCAATTCCAGCTGATATGCGTCCAAAAAAAGATCAACCNTTTTATCATTTATTTGCAGAGAGTGATGATGGTCCTTATATAGCCTATGTGTCACAACAGAATTTACTTAAAGATGATAGTCAAGAACCTTGTTTGCATCCTCAAATTGATGTGATGTTTAATAATGTAGAAGGTGACTATATATTAAAGAAAGAAAATATACATTAAACTTTCTATTTTTTCTTCATCCATGGTGCATCAGGAGAATTGGCATCTCCAATTTTCTCACTAGAAGACATTTTTGGATTAGGATTTCTTCTCCATTTAAATATATTTTTTTTTGTTATTATTTTGCCAACAAAATAAGCTATGACTAATGACAAAATAAATATCAAAATTCCCATAATTGGGTGATAATTCATGATTACCCTTTCTAAAAAAATTTATAAAAATTATAAATTGTATGGTGGATAATTCAAGTCTTTTGAAGATAAAGTAAATACTTCGTAGCCTGATGCAGTAACNGCAAGGGTATGTTCAAATTGTGCAGATAGTGATTTATCTCTCGTAACTGCAGTCCATCCATCGTTAAGTATTTTCATTTCGTAGCTTCCAATATTTATCATAGGTTCTATTGTAAAAAACATACCTTCTTTTAAAATAGTGCCTTCTCCTTTATTTCCGTAATGTAATATACTAGGATTATCATGAAATACTTTCCCTATACCATGACCGCAAAAATCTCTTACAATAGAATAACCCTTTTTTTCTGCGTAATTTTGAATGGCATAACCAATATCTCCTAATGTGTTTCCTGGTTTAACTTGTTCTATGCCTTTCCACATTGATTCATATGTTACTTGAATTAATTTTTTAGCTTTTATTCCTGGATTACCAACCCAGAACATTCTGCTTGTATCTCCATGCCATCCATCAAGTATCACTGTAATATCGATATTTAATATATCTCCATCATTTAATTTTTTATTACTAGGGATACCGTGACATATTACGTGGTTAATTGACGTGCATATTGATTTGGGAAAGCCTCTATAATTCAGTGGAGCAGGAATAGCACCGTTTTCAATTATGAAATTATGGCATTTTGCATCAAGATGTTCTGTTGTACATCCAGGCACTACATAGGGCGTAATATAATCCAATACTTTAGAAGCAAGAAAACCTGATTTTCTCATTTTTTTAAATTCATCTTCAGTATGAATAACTATATTACTTTCATTATCTAATTTCATAATATCAATTTCTTTTTTAATTTAAATTAACAAATTTTAATTGTTTACCTATTTTTATTTCATTTTGATTAAGAATAGTATCTACGCATATTACTTCAACTCCAATTTTAATTGCCTTACAAAATTCGATGTAATATTCGCTATCAATATCTTTTGCTATCCCGAATTTATCACAATCATTTCTTTGTATTAGATATAATATAACTGCTCGATATCCTTTTTGTTTAATTTTTGCCAACTCTGTCATATGTTTTTTTCCACGCTCTGTAATAGAGTCAGGGAACTCAGCCAATTTATTTTTTCTTGATAAATGAACATTTTTTATTTCTAAATAACAATCTCTATTTTTAGAATGATTTAATAGGAAGTCAATTTTAGAATTTTCTCCATATTTTACTTCGCGCTTAAAAGATGAGTAGTCTTTAAGTTGATTTATTGTTTTATTTTTTAATGCTTCTTCAATAATTCTATTTGGGTTATGAGTGTTTATCCCGATATAAGTCTTATTAATTTGGCATAATTCCCAGCTCCATTTTAATTTTCTTTTTGGATTATCATTTTTTAGTAACCATGAAGTAATACCTTCCTTATTTAAGCCTTTCATAGCTCCCGTATTGGCACAATGAGCAACAACAGTGGTACCATCTTCAAGTATATGTTCACTAAAAAATCTTTTATATCTTTTTATAAATTTAGCTTTGACAAGTTTGTTTGAGAATTTCATATAAGTATTTAAATTATTTTAATAAATGATAAATAAAAACATATTAGTAGTTAGGAATATAAATGACAAATAAAAAGCAAAGTAAAGAATTGAATTTATCTAAAGTTGCAATTGTGGTTATAGGAAATGAAATTTTATCGGGTAGAACTCAAGATAAAAATATTAATTTTATAGCAGGGAGATGTGATAAAATTGGTTTAGATGTTCAGGAAGTTAGAATTATTCCTGATGTTCATCGAACTATAATAAAAACAGTTTTAGAGCTTCATGAAAATTTTGATTATATTTTTACAACTGGGGGTATAGGACCTACTCATGATGATATTACAACTGAAAGTATTGCTAAGGCTTTTGGCATAGAAACGGAAGTTAATAAAGAAGCATTAGAAAGATTGAAAAAGCATTATAAAAATATGGATGTAGAATTAAATAAAGCTAGAGAAAAGATGGCAGTAATCCCCAAAGGATCAGTATTAATAGATAATCCAGTATCTTCAGCTCCAGGTTTTATAATTAAAAATGTTTATGTTCTTCCAGGTGTGCCTAAAATATTACAAGCTATGTTTTTAGAACTAGAGGATAAAATATGTGGAGTAACAAATATTAAAAGTTTAAATATAGTGGTTTATAGTGCAGAAGGTGAAATTGCCGAAATCTTAAATAATGTTCAACAAGAATATGAAGAAGTGAGTATTGGTTCATATCCTTATTTTAGACCTCCAAATATTGGAACAAATGTAGTTTTAAGATCAATTGATGATAATCTTATGAGAAACGCAGGTGTTGCAATTAAACAAAAATTAGTTGAGAATAAAATAAAATTTGATGAAACATAGTAATAATTTTTAAAGGGAGGAAATATGTCTAATACTAATTCAAATACTGTACCTGAAAATTTTAAAAGACTTGAAGAACTATATGAAAGGTTGGAAAGAGAACCAGATCTTGAAAAGCAGTTTTTAAGTGATAAAAATCAATTTCTAACAGACCATGGTTTTGACCCTGAAGAAGTAGAAAATATGTTAAAAGATTTACATAAAAATAGATTAAGTGCTTTGTCCTCAGTATTAAAAGATCATGAAGAAAAGCTTAAATAAAAGCTATATTTTGTAGATTGAGTAAAAAATTATACTTTATCTTGTGTTTTTTTATAAAATATAGTATAAAATGGTTACCTCTCTTCTTAAAAAACGAAGCCCCTATTACAGTCTATAGGGGCTTTTGTTCTTTCAATTGATTTTTGTAGCTATAAATGCAAAAAATATACCAATAAAAAATATTAAGATTGAGGCTAGATATATATAATTACTTATTTTTCTTAATGTCATACACAATTTTGCCTCTTTTGGGTCAATAGGACAAGGTGCGTTTCTATTAATCCATTTAAAAATGCCATTAATAAATATAAAAATTCCTGCTAGACTAAATACTAATATTTTATACTTAGATAAAAATATTAATTGCGGAAAATTAGAAATTATTCCTGCTAATGTTGCACCTGCTCCTATTGATACTAAAAGGGCAGGTAAAGCACAGCAAATTAGTGTGCTAAAACTTGTAAATAAACTGGTTAACGGAAGTAAAAGATCTTTTCTAGATGTGGTTTTCATGCTTAAAATTTATTTCTGTCAATAGAAGTAATATTGTATCCAGCATTTAAAAATAGTTTTTCTAAGATTTTGTTGTCAATATCATTATTTTCTTTTAATGCAATAGTTACATTTTGATTGTCTAAATCAATTGTAATGCCAGCAACTTCCTTTTTTTTCATCAAAACTTTTTCTATAGCTTGTGCACAAAAGTCACAGACCATGCCTTCTACTGAAATGGATAATAATATTCCAATAGGGTCAATAGAACCTGATTGAAATAAGACAGATTTTTGTTGGTTATTATTATCATGTTTTGAATTATTATTTTCTTCTGCTAAACATAATGAAGCTAAAAATAATAATACTAAAGTCAAAATGCTTATTTTTTTCATATTTTCTCCTTTTTAAAACCTAATTGTGTAATTGAATAAAAATTTGTTTTTATCGTTAGAGCCTATTTCTATCAAATGAGTTTGATAAAATAGTCTTACTAAAGAGGAAATAGTTAAAACATCTGCAGATTCAGGGTAGTTG
>PAYS01000015.1 GCA_002715265.1 Candidatus Pelagibacterales bacterium | reverse complement strand
TTCTAATTATAATTGACCTATCTTTTCCTGTAAGCTTCTTCCAAGCTTCCCATGAAGAATTAGCAGCATCAATAGCTTTTATTGTGTCAGATTTTGAACAATTGGGCATTGAGCCAACTACTGTTAAATCTGAAGGATTTAATACATCAAAAGTCTCTCCATTATCAGAATCTTCCCATTTACCATTTATAAAACATTGCTGCTTAAATAACTCTTTATCTTTTAATTGAGCAGATAAACTGCCTAAATCCATGTCCATGCTATCCTCCATAAATTAATTTTTATCATGCAATATTAAATTTAGCATATTTAAGAAAATATAAATACTATAGAATTAATTTTTTTGAGTTTAGTCGAAGCCATTTTCTTGGTTCTTTATAATCTTTAATATATTTTTCTACTAAAGACCAAAAATATTTTGAATGATTAGGGTGAAGTAAATGTGAAATCTCGTGAACAACTATATAGTTAATAACAGTAATAGGAGACATAATGATTCTCCAATCATAAGATATTACTTTTTTTATATTACAACTACCCCATTTACTCTTGTACTCTCCAAATATTAATTTATTAGACTTTAA
The DNA here is from genome assembly GCA_002715265.1 of Candidatus Pelagibacterales bacterium. Taxonomy (GTDB): domain Bacteria; phylum Pseudomonadota; class Alphaproteobacteria; order TMED109; family TMED109. The sequence continues at coordinate 19,173 of PAYS01000015.1, read as the reverse complement.
ATTCATTATAATTTCATAATGCTTATGAATTAATTCAATTCTCTCCTTAGCTTTCTTCATATACCATGATCGTATTTCATTTTTTACTAAATTATTGTCATCAAAATTAGTAGTTTCTATAATTAATTTATTATGAGATATGTATATATCTGATTTAGTATTTTTTTTTATATCTAAATAATATTCTTTTCCTAAATATAAAAATATTTCGCCACTTGTATAATATTTTTTATTTAACTTAAAATCTTCTTTCTCGATAGTTAATTTTTTTTGTATCCATGCAAACTTAGATTCTAATATTTTATTTATTTCTTGATCAGAGACATATTTTGGAGCGGATAAAATAACTTTTTGATCTCTAATAATTATGGATAACGTTTTTTTACGGTGAGTTCTTTTTATTAATAAATCAAAATCATACTTCATTTAATTTCTTAGACCACTCTGGAAGCACTTTAATAATAGAATTTATTAATAAATCTAATTCATCATCTTTTATAATGAAGGGAGGCATTATATATATTACATCTAAAAAAGGCCTAATCCATACACCTCTTTTAACAAATTCTTGTCTTAACCAATTTAAATTATGCATTTTTTTCACTTGAACTACGCCTATAGCTCCTTTCACTCTCACATCTTTAACTCCTGAAAAATGTTTACATTCAAATAATTTATCATATAGTTTTTTTTCAATATTTTTAACCTGAAGTAATCTATCTTCTTTTTCGAATAAATCTAAAGATGCATTAGCTGCAGAGCATGCCAAAGGATTAGCCATATAAGTAGGTCCATGCATTAAGGCTTTTTCCTCAATATCTGAATAAAACTCATTATAAACTTTCTTTGATGCTAAAGTAGCAGCCAAAGAAACTGTCCCGCCTGTTAATGCTTTTCCTAAGCAAATTATATCAGAATCCACACTTTTATCTAGAGAAGCAAACATATTGCCTGTCCTACCAAACCCAGTAGCAATTTCATCTAAAATAAATAATATATCATTATCTTTTGCAATTTTACTAATAAACTGAAGAGTTTCAATGCTATGAAATTTAAAACCACCTGCACATTGAACAAGAGGTTCCAAAATAATAGCTGCAATATTTTGTTTATTTTTTATAATTATATCTTTAAATTTGTTTTTTAATAAATCATTGTCTGGAATATCAACATTTATCTGCTTAGGTAAATATCCCGAAAATATATTATGCATGCTATCTTCAGGATCACATACGGACATAGCTCCGAGCGTATCCCCATGATAACTATTATTAAAACATAAAAATCTTTTTTTATTTTTATCTCCTTTATTAATCCAGTATTGAATTGACATTTTCATTGCTACTTCAACAGCAACAGAACCCGAGTCAACAAAAAAGATATGTTCATATTTATTATTGAATAATTTTACTAATCTTGAAGCTAATCTTTCTACAGGAGCATGAGTGAACCCCCCAAACATTATATGAGGCATTTCTTGTAACTGCTTATTCATAGAATTAATAATGTGAGGATGATTATAACCATGACAGGCAGTCCACCAAGACGATACTCCATCTATTAATATATTATTATTTTCCATATATATTTTAGAACCTCTTGTAGTTTTTGCTTTAGGAACAAAATCAAGGTGCTTCATTTGTGCGTAAGGATGCCATAAATTTACATGCGGTTTATTCAATTACTTCGAAATTTCCATAATTTCACTAGAGTATTTAATTTTAGATTCTCCTTTTAAACCAAATTTATCTAACATAATATCATCTTTAGAATTTCCTGGATTGTCTGCAGTTAATAATATATCTCCTAAAAATATTGAACTAGCTCCTGCTAAAAAACATAACGCCTGTGTTGAGTCAGACATTTCAGCTCTACCGGCAGATAATCTCACTGTAGACTTAGGCATCATTATCCTAGCTAAAGCAATAATTCTTACTAACTCAATATGATCAAGAGGTTCTGCATCTGCTAAAGGAGTTCCTGGAATACGTATTAACATATTTATAGGAACACTTTCTGGATGTTCATCAAGGTTCGACAGTGTTCTAAGCATTTCTACTCTGTCTTGTCTAGTCTCCCCCATACCCACAATACCTCCTGAACAAACCTTAATCCCTGAATTTCTTACCTTATCAATAGTATCTAAGCGATCTTTAAATTTTCTAGTAGTAATAATTGATTTATAAAATTCTTCAGAGGTATCTATGTTATGATTATAATAGTTGAGACCTGCATCAGCTAATTTTTTAGCGTGTTCATCTTTTAGCATACCAAGTGTCACACAACTTTCTAACCCCAAATCATTTACAGTCTTAACCATATCACATACTAAATCTATATTTTTATCAGTTGGACCTCTCCAGGCAGCTCCCATACAAAAACGAGTAGCTCCTTCCTGCAAAGCTTCTTGCGCTGCTTTCTTTACTTCTCCCAATGATATTAAAGGTTCTTTTTTTAAATTAACGTTATGATGAGCACTCTGAGAGCAATAAGAACAATCCTCAGGACACGATCCAGTTTTTATACTTAATAACTTACTTTTTTGAATTGTATTTTTTGCAAAATTACTTCTATGAATTGTTTGTGCCTGATATATTAAATTCATTAAAGGTTGATCGATTATTGAATTTGCTTCTTCACTGGTCCAATCATACCTTAAGTCGTTTTTGTTTATATCTATGTTTTGCATAATAGTATTATAATATATAAGTAAAAAAATAATCAGCAAGTAAGAAATGAAATGAATGGATCAATTATTAAAATTTATGAAGAAAAATTAAAAAATATAGCCAAATTAAACCAAAAAAGGGAACTTATTGACAGCTATAGAACTACTGATTCTATTATTATTAGAAATAAGAAGAAATTAATCTCTTTCTGTTGCAATGACTATTTAGGACTAACTCAGAATAAGGATGTAATAAAAGCAAGTATATCTGCTACTAAGATATATGGTGTTGGTGCAGGAGCTTCAAGACTAGTTTCCGGTAATCATGAACTATATAGAAAATTAGAAAATAGTATTGCCAAATATAAAGGAGAGGAAGCTGCATGCGTTTTTGGTAGTGGTTTTTTAACTAACGTAGGCTTAATTCCCGTTATAGCATCAAGTAAAGACCTAATAATATATGACGAACTGAGCCATGCATCTACTAACTTAGGTATAAAACTTAGTAATGCAAAAATTCTAAAGTTTTCTCATAATAATATTAAAGAAATTGACCTATTACTAAAAAATATAAGAAATAAATATAGAAACTGCTTTTTACTTACTGAGGGCGTTTTTAGTATGGATGGAGACAGGTCATTACTCAAAGAAATAATTTTGTTATCTAAAAAGTATAAATTTTCTATTATACTAGATGATGCACATGGATTTGGCGTTTTAGGTAATGGAAAAGGCTCTTTATATGAAATTAAACCAACACCTAAGATATTTATTCAAATGGGGACTTTATCAAAATCAATTGGAAGTTATGGTGGTTTTATTACAGGGTCAAAAAAATTAATAGAATTAATTCATAACAAAGCCAGAAGCTTAATATATACCACTGGTTTACCTCCAGCTACAATTGCTGCTTCGCTAAAATCCATAGAAATTATAAGTAAAAATAATAATCTAACTAAAATTCCTTTAAATAAAGCAAAATTATTTTGTAAAATTTTGAATCTTCCAATTCCAGAATCTTGTATAGTTACAATCAACTTAAAAAAAGAACAAATAGCGTTAAAGGCTTCTAACTATCTAGAAAAAAATGGTTTTTACGTAGGAGCAATAAGACCCCCAACAGTTCCAATAAATTCTTCTAGGTTAAGATTTACTTTTACAGCCTTACATAAAGATAAGGATATAATTAATTTAGCCAATTTAGTAAAAAATGTAATACAGAAAAACAAATGAAACCATACTTCATAACAAGTACAGGAACTAATATTGGTAAAACATATCTTACCAAATTAATTATCGATAGGTGTAGAGATCTTAAACTTAGTATTAATGCAATTAAACCAATAATTAGTGGTTTTGATATAAATAATTATAAAGATTCAGATACAGGTCTAATACTAAGAGCACTTAATAAAAAAAATATTGATGAAGTTTCTCCATGGCGTTTTAAAACTCCTATATCTCCGGATGCAGCCGCAAAAATAGAAAATACTAGTATAGACTTTTTTGAGTTAAGAGATTTTTGTGAAAAGAAAATTAAAGAAAATATAATAAATAATAGTTATTTTTTAATTGAAGGAGTTGGGGGTACTATGGTCCCTATAAATGATAAATATACTGTGTTTGATTTAATAAAAACTTTAAATATACCAATTATATTGGTAATTGGAAGCTATTTAGGAAGTATTAGTCACACCTTAAATGTATTGGAAAATATTAAAAATAGTGATATTAAGCTTGATTCAATTGTTATATCTCAAAGTGAAAATGATGATGTAGGAGAGAATTTAACTGTTAGTTCTTTATCACAGTATACACAAGATGTGCCTATTTACTTTATAAATAGAAATGAAAAAAATAATAATCATATTATAGACCAAATTCTAAAATTATAATGTATTAATATGTTATTAATTATGTAAGGAAAAATATGCAAAATAAAATATGTATAATCACTTTCTATAAGTTTATTCCAATAAATGACCTAAAAAGTCTTAAATTAGATTTAGAAAATATCACAAATAATAATAAACTTACGGGTACCATATTAGTCGCACCAGAGGGTATAAATGGTACGATAGAGGGTAAAATAGATAGTATTAATAACTTCTTAAATTCTTTAAAATTAGACACTAGATTTGGTGATATAGAACCAAAATATTCCTATTACAATAAAAATGCTTTTAACAGAATGAAAGTAAGGATAAAAAAAGAAATAGTAACTATTGGAGATACCAGTATAAACCCAAATAAGGAAATAGGTAAATATATCGATCCATTGGATTGGAACAATTTGATTTCTTCTCCAGAAACTATAGTAATAGATACTAGAAATAATTATGAAGTATCTATCGGTTCATTTAAGGGAGCTTTAAACCCAAAAACAAAAAGTTTTAGAGACCTACCAAAATGGATAGACGAATTATCTTCAAAAGAAAATAATATTAAAAATAAAAAAATAGCTATGTTTTGTACTGGTGGAATAAGATGTGAAAAAGCTACATCTCTTTTAGTTAAAAAAGGTTTTAAAGATGTTTATCATTTAAAAGGAGGGATTTTAAAATACCTTGAAAAAGTAAATGAAAAAGAAAGTTTATGGCATGGAGAATGTTTTGTTTTTGATCATAGAGTTTCTATTATTCATGATTTAAAACCTGGTAATTACGATATGTGTCACGCATGTAGAATGCCTTTAAAACAAGAGGACAAATTAGATAAAACATACTTAGCAGGTGTTTCATGTAAATATTGTTTTGATAAGAAAAGTCCGGAAAAGAAAAAAAGATATGCAGATAGACAAAAACAAATAGAATTAGCTAAAATAAGAGGAGAAAAACATATAGGTAAAAAAATGCAAAAAAAACCTAAAAAACAGAAAATAAGTGAGCTTTTATATGAGTAATTTACCAATTTTATACTCTTTTAGAAGATGTCCTTATGCAATGAGAGCAAGAATAGCTATAAAATTGTGTAAAATTAAAGTTGAATTAAGAGAAGTTTTATTGAAAAAAATACCAGTTGAAATGTCAAAAATTTCTCCAAAATCTACTGTACCAGTATTAATTTTTCCTAATGGAAAAGTTCTGGAAGAAAGCATAGATATTATGAACTGGGCTTTTAATAAAAGGAATATTGATTATATAAATAATAGTAAAAATAAAAATCAAGAAACAATAAAAAGATTCATCACAAAATTTGATACAAAATTTAAATATCACTTAGATCGATATAAATATTATACACGTTATATAGCTGAAAATGATATTAAGACCCCTGAATATCATAGAGAAGAATGTTTAAAAATACTATTTGAGATTGAAACCCTGTTAGAGAATAATTCCTTGTGGCTGTTTGATAATAAACCTAGTTATTTAGACATAGCAATACTACCTTTTGTAAGACAGTATAGAATAGCAGATATGAATTGGTTTGATAATGAAATGCCACTAAGTAATATAAGAGAATGGCTTAATAGATTTTTAGTTTGGGATACATTTGAAAAAATTATGATTAAAAACCCATTATGGAAAAATTCACAAACTAAAATTTATTTTGGTCAAGATTAAATATTTATGAAAAAAGAACAAATAATCATATTTAAATCTATTATAGGAAATATTTTAGTAACATCAGATAAAAATAAAATATCAAAAATAAATACTACAAGAAAAAAAACACAGAATTCTAAAAATAATTTATTAATAAACGCAAAAAAAGAAATATTAGAATATTTATTAAATGAAAGAAAATTATTTTCTATTCCATTCTCTTTAAAAGGAACGGATTTTCAAAAAAGAGTATGGAATGAAATTTTAAAAATTCCTTATGGAGAAACAACAACTTATCTAAAAATTTCAAATATTTTAAATTCTTCACCAAGAGCTATAGGACAAGCTTGCGGAAAGAATCCAATACTATTAATTATTCCTTGCCATCGAGTTATATCTAAGACTTCCGCTTTAACAGGATTTTCAGCACTAGGAGGTATAAATATAAAAAAAAAATTATTAAGCATAGAAAATATTAAGGTTTAACAAAGAAATCCCTAANACTTGCAAAAAATATAAACCAGTAATATCNCAACTTATTAAAAATACCTTTTTTANTTCGTAGCTTTTTGTATTTATCTAAACCACATTGTGTTCTTATAAATTTATCCATATTAATTTACTTTAGATAAATATTTTTTTGGAGGTTGAGGGTTATTTTTTGGATTAGTATCATGTTTTGATATTCTCACAATATNATTTCTATCAATCAAAATTTTAATTTCTTTTTCTAAGTNATCAGCTTTTTCTTTTATATAAACAGACTCACTGTCTATATATATAGTATATGAATTTTTATACTTTTCTATTTTAGTTTCATCTTTNAAACAATCATTAGTCCAGTGATATAGNGGATAATTTTCTATACCATATTTTTCTGCCTCCTTTACATAGCCCATGAAACCATCATATTGACTAAGCAAATTAGCATTATGTTCATTAAGTAATTTATTAAGCAAACTTTTAGTTTCATTATCCGAATCTGAATTATATATTTTATTAAACTCAGTGGAAAAATAAATTCTTAATTGATATAAAAGTTTTTCAGTCATTATATTCACCTATAATATAGATATAACTTTATATAAAAAAAACAAGATTAGAAAAATTAAAATCTTCTATTTTTTTCTAACTGTACTTAAATTATTTACATACCAATCATAAGCTTTTTTAATACCTGACTCTAGCTTAGTAGGAGCTGTCCAACCTAAATTTTTTAAATTAGTTATATCCATCACCTTCCTAGGCATACCATCAGGATAAGAACTATCAAAAATAATATCTCCATTCCAACCAGCTATATTTTTAATTAAATTAGCAAATTCTATAATAGAAATTTCTTTACCAGTGCCAATATTAATTGGATAATTATCACTATAGTTTTCCATGATAAAACACAAACCATCTGCTAAATCGTCAACATCTAAAAATTCTCTTTTTGGCTTACCAGTTCCCCATAAAGTAATAGTTTCTTTATTTGATAAAACTGCGTTATGAAACTTACTTATTAAAGCAGCCACGACATGACTATTCTCAGGATGAAAATTATCTCCCGGCCCATATAAATTAGTAGGCATAACCGAAATAAAATCTGCACCATACTGTTTTCTATAAGCCTGACATAATTTTATTCCAGTAATTTTAGCTATAGCATATGATTCATTCGTTTTTTCTAAACTACCTGTTAACAANGAACTTTCCATGAGTGGTTGTTTAGCACTAACAGGATAAATACAGCTNGAACCTAAAAACATTAATTTTTTAACTTTATATTTATGAGAATTTANTATTAAGGAGTTTTGAATAGCAATATTTTCATACAAAAAATCCACTGGATAGGAATTATTAGCATGTATCCCACCAACTTTAGCTGCCGCCATAAAAACTACATCTGGTTTATTTTCTTTAAACCAGTTATCAACATCGTTAATTTTCATTAAATCTAAATCTGAAGAATTAACTGTTAAACAATCACAATCTATTTGTTTTAGCCTCCTTATTATAGCGCTCCCAACCATACCATTGTGTCCCGCTACATAAATTTTTTTTCCTGTTAAAGAAAAAATAGGAGTAGCTAAATTACTCAATCCTCTATTCCAAAACGTCTAGTATTTTGCTCAGCTTGTACCGTTATTAAATCTTCTTTAACCATTTCAGTAACTAAAGATCTAAATTTTATTTTTGCCCTCCAACCTAATTCCTTTTTCGCTTTTGCAGGGTTTCCCAGTAAATAATTAACCTCTGTTGGACGATAATACCTCTTATCAACTTCCACTAATATTTTATTTTTATCAGCATAACTATAACCAACTTCACTATCACCAGTTCCTTTCCAAACTATTTTTTCATCTATTTCTGCAAATGCAATCTCTATAAACTCTCTTACTGAATGAGACTCTCCTGTCGCTAAAACAAAATCTTTAGGAGTAGAATGTTGCATCATAAGCCACATACCCTCAACATAATCTTTAGCGTGTCCCCAATCTCTTTTCGCATCTAAATTACCTATATAAATTTTTTCTTGTAATCCTAATTTAATCGCCGCCACAGCTCTTGTTATTTTTCTTGTTACAAATGTTTCTCCTCTAATTGGACTTTCATGATTAAACAAAATACCATTACAAGCAAAAATATTGTAGGCCATTCTATAATTAACAGTAATCCAATAAGCATATAGTTTTGCTGCAGCATACGGAGATCTAGGTTCAAAAGGTGTATTTTCATCCTGGGGTACTATTTTAGTATTACCGTAAAGTTCAGATGTAGAAGCTTGATAAAATTTTACTTTCTTTTCTATATTTAATATTCTGATTGCCTCTAAAAGTCTCAATGTACCTAATCCATCTGAATTAGCTGTATACTCGGGAGTTTCAAAACTTACTTTAACATGACTCTGAGCTGCCAAATTNTATACTTCGTCAGGATTAATTTTTTGCATTAGNCTTATTAAGTTAGTGGCGTCAGTCATATCTCCNTAATGAAGATGAAACCTAATATCTTCTCCATGAGGATCTTGATATAATTTATCAATTCTACTGGTATTAAAAGAAGATGATCTTCTTTTAATGCCATGAACTATATAGCCTTTATCTAATAGTAGTTTAGATAAATAAGCTCCGTCTTGTCCTGTAATTCCAGTAATTAACGCTACTTTATTATNCATAATTCCTACCATTTATAATTGATATTATTATAACACACTAACCAGCTACTTTTCCATCTTCAATAATTGATTGGATGTTATCAGGTTGAATTTCAATCCATCTTATAAAGCAATTTTTGTAAGCCATGAGAACATACCAATCTGATTGTTCATAATTGGGCCATACAACAACTGAATCAAACTTAATATTATCTCTTAACTGATACCCTTTAATAAAATTTATTAAAGTATTATTAATAATTTTAAGTGGTATAATTTGAGGTTGCTCTATTTTACCTTTTGCTAATATTCTTGAAAAAGATTCACAGTTTATATTGGCATTTTCAGTATAATCTTTTTCAGTCAATAAAGTAGTTTCCCATTTAGCAACATATCCTGCAGGAACTTCCTCAGCGAAAATAGATATCGGAAAATAAAAAATTATTAATATAAGCATAAAGTACTTCATAATTATTAACTAACATCTTTTTTAGGTTTATTATAGAAAATAATATAATTAGATATCTATTTTTTACTTTATTAATTTTAAATGATTTTTTATTCTATTTTTATTAATTACTTTTGTATTTTTTTCTCTCATTGTAGTTGCTTCAACTATATTATCCCAAGTGTTACCTACTCTTTTTAATTGAATAAACACTTGTTTTTCATTACTAATTTCTATTGCTATATTTGAAATTAAGTTATTAATTCTATCAACTACTTCTTTATCTTTATATTTTTTATCTTTATCATTTATTTCTATATAAAATATTTTTTTCATTATTNTTCCATATATTTTTGAGAATGATTATCATTCTCATTGACAAGTAACATAAAATATTATATTTATGATTCGTACGGTGCTTAAATAGTTTCCTCCCAAGAAATTATAGCCCTACTCAAAATGAAGAAATGAATACCTCCATTTTTTTGTTTTAATATTTTGGGGCAAGTGAATACCTCCACTTGCTCCTTAATATTAAATTTATTTATAATTTGCTATTTCCACAAGATTAAAGTCTGGATCTCTTATATAAATTGATCTTAAGTTTTTATGTGCTCCCACTTGACTTACAGGCCCTTTAACAATTTTTATATTCTTCTTATCTAATATTTTAACCCATTCATTAATACTTAATTTTGAAATAAAACATATATCTGCAGACCCGGTAGTAGGAAATTTTGCTCCAGGNTNAATTAAATTATCCAGTTGATGTAAATTTATTTTTTGATTACCAAACTTTAAACAAGATCTGTATTCATCACTTTCATCAGATTTAAAGTCTTCATATTTTAACCCTAAAATCTCTGAATAAAAATATTTACTTTTTGCAATACTTTTAACAATCAAAACTATGTGATCTAATGATACAATCAATTATTAAGACCCTTTCCAGTCAGCTTTTTTCTTATCATTAAATGCTTTAACGCCTGCAGCAAAATCATCTGACGTTCTTAATCTACCATATGCTTGTCCTTCAAGTTCTATTCCCGTATGCAATGGCATATCTTGGGCGGTATTAAGAACATTTTTTATTGTTCTTTGGGCTAAAGGAGAAAAAGTAAGCAATTCTTCTACTAGCTCATTTGTTGAAGTTTCCAATAATTTGTCCTCAACACATCTTAATGCAATGCCCCAATTTTCTGCTTCCTTACCTGACACCCATCTCGATCTCATTACCATATCTTTTGTTCTTCCCATACCTATCATATTTAATAACCTAATAGAGCCTCCTGATCCNGGAATCATTCCTATTTTTTGTTCTGGNAATGCAAAATGNGTTGTATCACTNACTATTCTAAAATCGCAAGCAAGGCACAACTCAAACCCTACTCCAAAACAGTANCCCCTTATAGCAGCTATAACAGGTTTGGAACAAACTTCTGGAGATTTAATATTATCCGCTAAATGNGACACTTTTTCAGGAGAAGAATCCATAAAACCTTGAATATCTCCTCCGGATGAAAAATTTTTTCCCTCTGCACTTAAAACTATTATCCTTACATCATGATCCTTATCCAACTTCTCAAAAACATACTTAATATGTTCCCTTTGATTCATAGTGACTATATTTAACGGNGGTCTATCAAGTACGATTTGAGCAACTTTTTTTTGNCTATCTATATTTAATTTGAAACCATCTAAATTATTAATATCAATATTATCTTTCATTTTATATCCTTATTATTAACAGTATTGTTCTCTTAATTTTCTCCTTAATACTTTACCAACTGGTGATTTAGGTATCTTATCAAGAAAAAAATATTTTCTTGGTCTTTTAAAATTTGATAAACTAGATTTCAAGCAAATTTCATCTAAATCTTCTTCTGTTATCTTTTTATCACTTACTACAAATGCAGCGACAATCTGGCCTAATCTACTATCTGGCAATCCACAAACAACTGCTTCTCTAACATTTTCATGATTAATTATAATATTTTCAATTTCAGATGGAAGAATATTTTCTCCACCACTAATAATCATGTCGTCTATTCTACCAGTTACATATAAATCGCCATCTGCGTCTTTATATCCTAAATCACCTGTTATATACCAACCATCAATAAAGCTATTTNTATTAGCCTCTGGNTTATTCCAATAATTACTAAATGCTTCAATATTATTCATTGAAGCTATTATTTTACCTTCTTCTTCAGTTCCCAATATTTTTGAAACGTCATTTGATTCAATACTTATTACTCTAATCTTCGCGTTTATNCCCGCTTTACCAGCAGACCCTGGCTTCAAATAGGCTTNATTATTATATGTAAAAGTATATATCTCAGATGAACCATAATGGTTTACAAATATATCTGGCTTAAAATTTTTATTTACATTATTTAAGAGCTTACTATCCATAGGAGCTCCTGCAAAACCAATTTTTTTTATAGTTTTAATTTTGTCCTTAGAAAAACTAACTGAATAAATCAAATCATGAAAAAGTGTTGGAACTAAATATANAGATGTAACTTTCCACTTATTAATTAAATTTATAGCCTCAACNACGTTAAATTTATTTTGACATACAAAAACACCATTAAGTATACACATAGATAATAATAACCTAATTCCCATAGTGTGATATAAAGGCATTACACCCAGAGTTATTTCTTTATAATCATATTTATTTTGAATAATATGAGCCATAGACGATGATCTTTCAGCTATGTGACTTCTTGGCACACCTTTTCCTGCTCCAGTAGTTCCCGATGTATATAACATAATAGAGATTAATGATGAGTCTTTTTCATATTCATGTACATTGACCTTGGTTTTATCAATCAATTCGTCAAAATTTAATTCCGCATTTGAATCTACATCTAAAGAAATTTTAAATACTTCTTTATTAAATAAGGACGATTTTACTGTACTTGCAGATATATTTTGAAATACAACAAATTTAGATTTTGAATCTTTTATAAAATAATCTAAATCACTAGAACTAGTCCTCCAATTTAATGGAACAATTATNACACCATATAATTGACAAGCCCAATACAATAGGCATAACTGCCAGTTATTTTGCAATAAAGTTATAAGCCTACTTCCTCTTTTTAATCCTATAGATTTAAACTTTTCTCCAATTTGACTAGCTTTAATAAATAACTCTTTNTAAGTGAAANATTTTTTTCCATCTATAATTGCTATAGAATTGGCATCTCTATCCATTGCTGATAATAAGATATCTGTATTNTTAAACATTATTATTTATTTCTTTAGCTGATTGTATAGCAGCTTTAATAATTGAGCTATAACCAGTACATCTGCATAAATGTCCACTTATTACATCTTTAATTTGTTTTTCAGAGGCATTTTTATTTCGATATAAATAATCACTTAAGGTCATTATTATACCAGGAGTGCAAAATCCACATTGCAGAGCAAAATATTGTTTAAAATTTTTTTGAATTATACTTAAGTTTTGATTCTTTTTAGATATGCCTTCAATAGTACTTACTTTACAATTATCTATTTCAACAGCAAGACTCAAACATGATCTAACGGCTCTTCCATTTATATGAATAGTACACGAACCGCATATACCATGTTCACAACCTATATTAGTTCCTGTCATACCTAAATTAATTCTTATAAAGTCTGATAATAAGATACGATCATCAACTTCTTCTTCATAATTAACGCCATTTAATATAAAACTGATATATTTTTTTTTAATTGCCTTAGGCATCTATAACCTCATATATAGTTTTTTTAGCAATATTTCTAAATAATACACGTTTATAATTAAAACTAGATATATGGTCATCAAAGCCAATAAATTTATTAGATAAGTCATATAAATAATCTTCAATTTCATTTTTTTTTAAAATAGGAATATCTTCAACATAGGGAGTTTCCTGCAAACCAGTAACTCCTATAATAATTTTATATTTTTTTCTAATTATTCCGACTGACACTATAGAAAAGTCTCCCTTTCTAAACGAAAATTCTGAAAATGCTACTTTTTGTATATCTTTATCATATGGAAAAAAAACTGATTCTATTATTTCATAAGGTTTACATAATGTAGAAAGCATTCCGACCTGAAAGTCCTTTGCCTTAACAGTTCTTCTTTCTTTTTTAGAAACTAAATTAACAGAACCATCAAGCATATTAAGACATAGTGGAAGCTCAGAACTAGGATCTGAATGTGCAATTGAACCACAAACTGTACCTTTACTTCTAGTTTGATAGTGCCCAACCCAAGGCAAAACTTTATTAAGTAAAGGATTTGCTTTTAACAAATAATCAGATTCTAATAATTCTTGTTGAGTAACATTTGCTTCAATAGTTAATCCACTATCATTATTAACTATATTATTTAAAGAATTTATATGTTTTATATCTAATAAAATACTGGGATATATCAAACGCATATTAAGCATAGCTATAAGTGACTGACCACCAGATAAAATTTTACATTCCTCTTGTTCTTGATAAATAATTTCTAAAATTTCTTCTAAAGAATATGGAGATACATATTTAAAATTTGGCGGTTTCACGATAAGTCCTCTATTATTTTATTTCAGAAATAAGATCAATAATTTTTGGTGGAGTCATTGGTAAATCAATATTTTCACTTTCTATGGCATCAGCAATAGCATTTGCTATACAAACTGGAGTACTCATACTATTACCCTCACCAAGTCCTTTAGAACCTAATGGTGTAAATGGTGAAGGAGTATGAGTATGAATAATTTGTAATTCTGGTATTTCACTTATTGTAGGAACTAAATAATCTGCAAATGTTGCAGATAAAAAATCTCCGTTGTCAGAATATTTAAATTCTTCAAACAAAGCAGCTCCAACAGCCTGAGCAAAACCACCATATATTTGTCCATTAGCCATTTCAGGATGAAGAATATTTCCAGCATCATGAGATGTTACATACTTATCTATTATTACTTTTCCGGTAACCTTATCTATTTCAATTCCACAAAAATCAAATACGAAGCCATAAACTCCTGAGCTGTTTATTTCATCTTTATCATTAGGTGATGTGTGTTGTGGCATGGTCCAGTATACCGTTTCTTTTAACGGAACATCAACAAATTCAGGTATAGAACCAGGCGACCAATGTCCACCTCCTGCTAACCTAGAAAATGATATTTTGTTATCCGGGTTATTTTTGGAATATATAAAATTGTTTTTAAAAACAATATCTTCTTCCTTAACATTCATATTTTTTGCAGCGATTGTTTTCAATTTTACAAGTATATTCTGTGCAGCAATATGAGCTGTGCCAGCAACCGCACCTGCAAATCTACTAGAATAATTTCCTGCTGCAATTGACCATCCATCTTTTTGAGTATCTAATTCACTATTAACTTCTATTAGGTCTGTATCAATTGAAAAAACTTTACTTACAACCTGTTTTATAACTGTATTATGCCCTTGGCCTTGTGGTAAAGAATCAATATTTACACTAACAGAACCTAATGGATCTAATGCAATTGAAACACAGGCATGCGCCCCATTTTTTAGTCCAGCCTTTAACCTTTCATCATGAGGTAATACAGTAGTAATATATCCCATATTTGAAATTGAAGGCTCTACGATGGCAGTCATACCAACTCCATATAATTTGCCTTCTGATATTTTTTCTTCTTTTATTTTATATAAATCTGTTAATTTGCCTTTAGTAATAGCTTCTTTAATAGTATTAAAATAATCTCCAGAATCTAATATTCCACCAGAAGGACATTTATATGGAAACATATCTTTAACAATTAAATTAGACTTGATAACGTCTAGATGCTCTAAATTTAAATCTTTTGATATTTTATGTAATAAACGCTCTAACCCAAAGTATAATTGAGGTCCACCAAAACCTCTATTTAATCCAGTTGGAGTTTTATTCGTAAGAACAACATTGTTTTTTAAAGATATATTTTTTACTTTATATGCACCAGATAAATTTCCATGCATTCTATATAAAGATGCTGGTTCGGGTGCTCTTAAATATCCTCCACAATCATCATACTGAACAATTTTCAAACCTAATAATTCACCTTTTTCAGTAATTGCTGCTTTCCAATTCGCTTTTCTAGCAGTAGCTGATGTAGCTCCAATTAAATGTTCAAGCCTATCTTCTACCCATTTCACAGGCCTAGAAACTAATTTAGATACTAATGACAAAGCTACTATATATGAGAAAACCGCCTGTTTAACACCAAAACTTCCTCCAGAATTCAAAGGAGCTTTCAATTTTAACTTATTACCTGGTATTTTTAATGCCATAGCCATAACTGGATGTAATGCAAAAGGTCCTTGAAAGTTTGATAAAACATTATAACTGCCATTAGCCTCTATGTGTTCAGCCAAAACATTAAAACACTCGATAGGAGTACAAGAATTTCTAGGATAATTTATATCTATTTCTATAATCTTATATGCTTGATCAAAAGCAGCATCTACGTCACCGTAATTAAAATCTCTTTTACTTACTATATTTGAGTCCAGTTCATTATGTAATAATGGCGCATCATTTTCGATAGCTGAATCAATATCTAATACAGGCTTCAAAGGTTCATAATCAATATCTACTAATTCTGCAGCATCTTCAGCAATATACCTATTATTAGCAACAACTAATGCAACAGGTTCGCCCACATATCTAACTTTATCTACTGCAATGCACCAGTGTTGCATTGGCTTTTTAACACCTACTACAAATGGCCTAGAGTGGATTTTAACATAATCACCTGTTAAAATAGCATGAACCCCTTCAATCTTTAGAGCCTTATTTACATCTATCTTTAATATATTTGCATGAGCATGAATAGACCTGACAAAAGCTACATGCAGAGTATCTTTTCGAAAAGATATATCATCAGCAAACCTAGAATCTCCAGTTAAAAGAGAAATATCTTCTTCTCTCTCAATCGATTTTCCTATCATTTTAATATAACCTCACACCCCGTTCCTTTTAAAAAAGAATCTATAATTTTTTTTAAATTAATAATTATATTATGCATTATTAGTCTCTTTATTATTTATAGTTTACATATGATAAAATTTATCAAATATATAATAAAAAGTTATTATATATAATTATATACTAATTATAAGGTTTAAATTTGTAATGAATAAAAAAAATAAATTAGTTGACGAATTTTCATACGACCCAGTTACAGCTATATCTGAAAGCAATGCTCCTAAAGAAATAGCTATTATTTTTAAAGATATAAAGAAAACTATGGGAATACCTATTGTTACCTCCATATGGAGAGGATTAGCAGATATGGACGATAGTTTACTAAATGTATGGAACTTAACTAAACCTATATTTAATAATGGTGAACCTGAATTTATTTATAATAAATTATTTGAACATATAAGCTTACCCTCTCCTCCTAAAATTACATCAGATACTCTAGAAAGAATGGGAATAAATAATAAGGAGTTAAAGAATATAAAAAATATAGTTTCTGTTTATAATCGATCAAATACTATGAATCTAATTGCCTTATCTGCATTAGTAAATGTTAATTTTAGCTACATATCGAGTTCAAAAAATTATAAAACTTCATCAATAAATTATCAATTACCTGCTTTACTTGAGAGACATGAAATTAATAATAATACATGGAAAATTGTTAAAAATATTAATGCATATGGAACTACTAATGGATTTAGAGCACATGTAGCTACTTTATGGAGACACCTATCTTATTGGCCAAAATTCCTAGATTTTGTAGATCTTCAATTTAGACCTATGCGCGATAATGGGCAAATTGAACAAGCCTTAGAAACTGTTTTAAATTATGTTTTAATCAATAAAATTATATTAAAAGAAGATACAAAATCTCATCACCAACTGAATAAATTAACAGTCAGCACAATAACAAATTATGTTCACTCTAAACACCAAGTCGTAAGAATGGTTACATTAGGAAATATTTTACAAAAGTGGCTATTTAAAAAATAAAATTAATAATTGGCAAGTGTATTATTTACTTTATTTTATCTTTATGAAAATATATGAAGTTAGGGAGTAATATATGAAATTCATTTTATTTAGTCTTTTTTTTCTTATTTTATAGTTTCAATAGCTATGCAGAATTTATTTATGATAAAAATTTTCCTGCAAATACTCATGGTATATGGAGTGATAATTGTAATACATCAGAATATGCAATAATAATATATGATTATGGAGCACTAGAAATATGGTTATATGATGATTATTCGTCCATTGAATTAAGCGTATCTAAAACCGCTAATATAAATGATTGGATTTCATATAAAAATAAAGAAAATGATACTTATCCAATTAATTTTTTAAAATTTCAAAATGGTAAATTAATTCAAAAGATTCCTCCTGAGAATTGGAATGGAATAGAGTATGCATTTTTAGAAGATACAACGTATAAAGCTTATAATTTAAACAAATGCAATAAAATTAATACAGAATTAAATTTACTATTTGAACCTATTATTAGCTTTACCAATTCTAATATTCCTAAGCTTTGTTTAAGCAACGATTCTAAATCTGATGAATGTTTTCAAAACCTAATCCAATACCTAGATATAACTAAAGATTATAATTTATCATCTGCAGAACTAACAAGAGGTATTAAAACTTTAGTTTTGTTTTTCTACTTAAGTTCTTCTGATGATATTAGTAAGGATACAGTTATTGGTTCTAAACTTCTAAGTTTTGCATTAACACCCACATTATCAGAATTATTTATTTTAAATTATGATTTTGATAATTCAGATAGTTTGTCAATCAATGAATTAGAATATGCTTTCACTGATCTTGATGGAGGAAAAGATTTAGCAAACAATTCTTTCAAAAATTTAAATATTGAAAATATTATTAATGCCCTCTCAGAGTTATTTCAATAATTACCAAACTCCCAAATTAAAAACTAAAAATATTTAAAAAAATGAAGATTACATAAATGACAAAAAATTAGTCACACTTATTTACATACATACGTTCTTTTATTTATTTCTCAGTAATTTATATATTTACTAAATTTAAAAAAACCTAAAGGAGAAAAATAAATGAAAAAACTAGCTATTTTAACCTTACTTACAACATTTTTAACTAGTCAAGTATTTGCAGCAATGTGGACACCACATCCAGTAGAATGTTATGACTGTGCTATTGACCTAAAAAGTCCATTAAAAGTATTAGCTGGATATGGCGATATAGACTACATGATCAAGCACCGAACTGGAGTACTACCAAAACATATGAATTAAAATTTGATACACCTATAACTTGCTACGATTGTGATATGTAATATAAATAAGTCAGCTCTATAATTTTATAGAGCTGACTTATTATTTTTTTTGA
>PAYS01000014.1 GCA_002715265.1 Candidatus Pelagibacterales bacterium | reverse complement strand
ATTTTATATGGAATTTTTCATGATTAAAGGTAAAGATAAAGTAAATAAATCGTTAAATTATGAAAATATTTTAAACTTAATACCTAACCCAATCTTATTAATTGATAAACGTAACAATATTTTGTTTGTTAATTTTGCAGCAGAGCTTATTTTTGGAGAAAGTGCTAAATTTTTAAAAAAAAAATCATTGAAGGATATTTTAACGCCAGATAGCCAATTATTTGCATTAATTAATCAAGTTAAAAATCAAGGATATAATGCTACACAATATGATATTATTATTAATGATATTAATAAAAAAATATTATTAGTTGATGTCGTAGCATCTTTTAATGATGAAAATATAATATTATCTATACATAAAAAAGCTATTGCTCAACAAATTGATAGAAGTGTTGTACAGAAGAATATTCATTCTGTTTCTGGTTTATCATCATTAATGGCTCATGAAATTAAGAATCCTTTATCAGGAATTAAAGGTGCAGCTCAATTATTAAATGAAGAAGTAAATAATGATAGTAAAGAATTGACTAAATTAATTATTGATGAAGTTGATAGAATAGGAGAATTAATTAATAAAGTAGGATCTATTACTGATAAAAATGTTATTTCTAGATCTGCGTTAAATATTCATGATGTATTGAGAAGAGTATGTAAATTGGCAGAAAATAGTTTTGCTAAAAATTGTAAATTGGTTGAGGATTATGATCCTTCTTTGCCGGATGTATATGGAGATATGAACTCGTTAATACAATTATTTTTAAATTTAATTAAAAATTCTTCAGAAGCAAAACCAGATGGAAAAATAATCGTAAAAACGGGTTATAGGCATGGTTTTAATATAAAAGTTTCTGGCAGTGAAAAAAAATTAAGATTGCCTATATTTGTAAATATTATTGATAATGGTCCTGGAATACCAGAAAATATCAGAGCTCACTTATTTGAACCTTTTGTCTCTTCTAAACATGGAGGTTCTGGTTTGGGTTTATCACTTGTGGCTAGTATAGTTGAAGAACATGGAGGTATTATAGAAATAAATTCAGATTCTAATTCCACTAATTTTACAGTATTATTACCTTCATATGATAAGGAAAAAGTATGAATAAACCATTAATATTAATTGCTGATGACGATGCAACAATAAGATTAGTATTAGAAAAAAAACTTAATAAGGATGGTTATAATACTAAGTCTACCGGTAGTGGTAAGCAACTATTAAATTGGGTAGAGAATGGAGAGGGGGATCTTGTAATTACTGATGTTGTGATGGAAGATGCTAATGGCATAGATTTGATACCAATTATGCATAAATATAATCAACAACTACCTATAATATGTATGAGCGGATTAAATACAATTAAGACGGCAATTGATGCTAATAATAAAGGTGCATATGAATATTTTCCTAAACCTTTTGATTTAGATAATGTATCTAACGTAGTAAAAAAAGCATTGACTAGTGAACCCAAAAATTTAGATACAAGTGAAAAAACACAAAGTTTTGAAGATGATTTGCCTATGATCGGTAGGTCTGCAGCAATGCAAGAAGTGTATAGAGTTCTTGCAAAAGTAGTAAGCACAGATTTAACTGTAATGGTGAGGGGAGAAAGTGGAACTGGTAAAGAACTAGTTGCAAGGGCTCTACATGACTATAGCAAAAGAAAAGATAAACCTTTTATTGCTATTAATATGGCTGCTATACCCAGGGAATTAATAGAGTCAGAATTGTTTGGATATGAAAAAGGAGCATTTACAGGAGCAGATAATAGTTCTAAAGGAAAGTTTGAGCAAGCTAACGGTGGCACCTTATTCCTCGATGAAATTGGAGATATGCCCGTTGAGGCTCAAACAAGATTGTTAAGAGTTTTACAAGATGGATGTTTTACATCTATTGGAGGAAAAAAGATAATATATACCGATGTTAGGATCGTTACAGCTACGCATAGAAGTTTATCTACAATGATAAATGAAGGTTTATTTAGAGAAGATTTGTATTACAGGCTAAATGTTGTACCAATTCATATGCCACCATTAAGAGATAGAGCTGAAGATATACCTCTTCTAGTTAATCATTTTCTTAATAAATACATGGAAGAAGGTAAAGATAGTAAAGCAATAAGTAAAGAAGCATTAGAGAAAATGAAAGAATATAATTGGCCTGGGAATGTTAGAGAATTAGAGAATTTAATAATGAGAATAAACGCTCTAACTCCGGAAGATGAAATTGATTTAAATACAATTGATAATCATTTGTCAAAATTAGAAACGGTTGTTAAAATTAGTGATGCAGTTTCATTAGGTGCATCTGTTGAAAAGCATTTAAAACAGTATTTTGATTCACATAAAAATTCTCTACCCGCAACTGGTTTATATGATAGAATTATAAGGGAGGTAGAGCGTCCATTAATTATTAAAACTTTAGATTTGGTAAGAGGTAATCAATTAAAAGCAGCAGAATTATTAGGAATAAATAGAAATACTTTGAGAAAAAAAATTATTTATTTGGATATACAATTAACTAAAACAGATAAAGATCAAAGTTTGTAATTGTTAGGAGATAATGTGTTTTCTTCTATAGTTGATAATAAAGGAAAATTAACCACAAATAATGGATTAAAACGCTCGTGGTTTTTGGTCTTTGCTTCTATATTGTCTGCTATTGCTACTTATGTAGCGATGACACCTTCAGAAAATAGTAATAAATTTTTAATATTAATATTACTAAATTTAGATTTAATTCTATTAATTAGTTTAATATTGGTTGTAACAAAAAGATTAGTAAACATATGGTCTAGAAAAAAAAGTGGTCAATTAGGTGCACAATTACATAGTAGAGTAGTAGTAATGTTTAGTTTTTTAGCTGCTGCTCCTGCAGTTATAATGGCAATTTTTGGAGCCGTATTTTTTACTGTAGGTATAGATAATTGGTTTTCATTACAAGTAAAAAATGCTTTGAATAAATCGATTTCAGTTTCAGATGCCTACTTATTACAATCTCAAAATCAAATTGGAGCTGATTCTGTTGATATTGCAGCTGTTTTAAATAATTTAGCAATATTTGGTACAAACCAAATTTTAGATGTTAAAGAAGAAAATGATTTAAATAAAATTTTAAACACTTTAGCTTATGAACGAAATTTTGCAGAGTTAATAATATTTAACAAAAATGGAAAAATTATTGCGGAAAATAAAACAGCTTTTTTATTTAAAACTACATCTAGAATAAGATTGCTAGAGTTATCAAAATCTTCTAATAAAACAGCAATTAATTTTACTGAAGATCCAAATGCAAAAATTGTATCGGCAGTTACTCCTATAAATTTATTAGCTGAATATTTTGTTTATATAAGTAGGTTCAAAGATTTAAGGGTTATAGAAGATATTAATGATGTAAGAAAAGCTGTTAATAATTATAGAGGAGTAGAGACAAAGAAAGAAGGTTTGCATATAACATTTACAATGATATTTATAGTTGTAGCAATATTATTAATGTTTGTTGCTATTTTAATGGGGTTAAATTTTGCTAACGGCTTAGTAACCCCAATTACTAATTTAGCTAACGCTGCAGAAAGGGTGTCCTCAGGTGACCTTAAAGTTCGGGTGCCAAAAGTAGATACTAAAGATGAAATTTCTGATTTATCTAATATTTTTAATAAGATGACAGAACAACTTGAAACTCAAAGAAGTGAATTAATCAACGCAAATGATGAGTTAGAAAATAGAATAAGGTTTACCGAGACGGTGTTAACAGGTGTAAGTGCAGGTGTTTTAGGGCTTGATAGCAATGGAAATATTTTTCTTCCAAACAAATCAGCTTTAAAACTTCTGAATTTAGATATTAATAAAATAATGGGAAAANATATTTCTGATGTAATCCCTGAAATGAGTAAATTATTTAACTTAATAAAAAAAAATAAGGNGTCTATTTTAAAAGAAGAAGTTGAATTAATTAAAAATGGAAAGAAATTAACCTTGCTTACAACTATATCATTAGAGAAAAAATATAATAAAGTTATAGGTTATGTGATTACATTTGATGATATGACTGAATTTTTTCAAGTTCAGCGAGTAGCTGCTTGGAGTGATGTAGCTAGAAGAATTGCTCATGAGATTAAAAANCCTCTTACTCCAATCCAATTAGCCGCAGAAAGATTAAAAAGAAAATATAAGACGCATATCAAATTAGAGCCTGATGTTTTTATTACTTGTATTAATACTATTGTTCGTCAAGTAGATGGCATGCGTAAAATGGTAAATGAATTTTCTACTTTTGCTAGAATGCCAGCACCCATATTTGAAAAGACTGATTTAANCTATTTAGTAAAAGAGTTGGCATCAATCTCTATGCTTTCAAATGAAAATATAATTGTTGAAATAGAAGTTCCTAAACGTAAATTATATGCAATTGTGGACGCAAATCAAATAAGACANGCATTATTAAATATTGTATCCAATGCAATTTACTCTATTAATGAACTAAGTAAGTTAGGTAAAAAAAATAGAAATAAACTGCAAATAAAGTTAAGTAAGAATAAATTAGAGTACAACATATCAGTTATTGATACTGGTGCTGGTTTGCCTAAAAATATTAGTGATGACTTAACAGCNCCATATGTAACATCAAAAAAAGATGGAACTGGCTTGGGTTTAGCTATTGTAAAAAAAATAATGGAAGATCATCAAGGTACCTTAGAATTAAAAAATCTAGAGAAATCTAAAGGTGTTTGTGCTATTTTAAAATTTAAAAGTAATGGTAAATTTAAGTAATTTAAATGAAATATAATATATTAATTGTTGATGATGAAAAAGATATTAGACTTTTAATTAAAGGTCTTCTTGAAGATGAGAATTTTGAGGTGGCAACTGCAAAAAACTCTGATGAGGCCCTAAAATCAATAACTAATAAAATACCTGATCTAATTTTGTTAGATATTTGGTTAGAAAATAGCAAGCTAGATGGTATGGGCTTATTAGATTTTATTATATCTACTTATAAAAACATACCCTGTATTATGATAAGCGGACATGGCAATATTGATATTGCAGTTAATGCAATTAGAAACGGAGCTAGTGATTTTATTGAAAAGCCATTTGAAGCAGAAAGNNTATTAATAACTATAGAAAGAGTNTTAGAATTATCTAAGCTTAAACAAGAGCATAAAGACTTATGGATACGAGCTGGAGGTGATTTACAGATTATTGGAGAGTCTGTAGAAATTAAAAAAATTAAAAATGTTATTAATAAAATTGCTCCGACTGGGAGTAGAGTTTTTATAACTGGAGAATCTGGAACAGGTAAAGAAACATTAGCAAGAATTATACATAGAAAATCTAATAGAAATTTGGCTCCTTTTGTTGTATTAAATTCTTCAATTTTATCAAACTCTAACTTAGAAGAAGAATTGTTTGGTGAAGAGGATAATGCTGGTAGAATTAAACGCATTGGTATAATTGAGCAAGCAAATGGTGGTACTTTATTTTTAGACGAGGTCACTAAATTGTCTCTAGAGGCACAAGGATATTTAACAAAAGTATTTCAAGAAAATAATTTTAAAAGAAAAAATGGAAATCACAGAATTGCCTTAGATATAAGAGTAATTAGTTCGAGTAGTATTGATGTAAAGAACAAAATAGAAGAAAAATTATTTAGTGAAGATTTTTATTATAGACTTAATGTTATACCATTAGCGCTTCCTTCATTATCTTCAAGAAAGGAAGATATACCTGAACTTATAAATTATTTTTTAAAAATTGCTTTAAGAAATTCGTCTAAAAATAAAATTTCTTTAGATAAACAATCAATGGTATCTATGCAAGCTTATCATTGGCCTGGTAATATTAGACAATTAAAAAATACAGTAGAAAGACTATTAATTTTAATTGATGATTTGTCGGTAAAAGAAATAAAATATGATATGCTACCTAGTGACTTACTAGATAAGGAAGAATCAAAAGTTAATAATATATATTCAGATTATATTTTTACATTAAGTTTAAAAGAAGCTAGAAAAGTTTTTGAGTATGATTATATTTTAAAAAATTTGGATAGATTTGATAATAATGTATCTAAAACAGCAAAATTTATTGGAATGGAGCGTTCTGCTTTCCATAGAAAGTTAAGTCAATTAAAGTCAGAAAAATTAATGGATAGCGAATAGGGATTTTATAATGAATATAATTATATGTGGTGCAGGTGAAGTTGGCTACAACATTGCAAGGTTGCTATCTGATGAAGATAATAAAATTACTGTTATAGATCATAATACAGATAGAATAGATAAGGTTTCAAATAAATTAGATGTAAGAACTTTAATTGGATATGCTTCTCATCCTAATATATTAACTGAGGCTGAAGCTGANNAGGCAGATATGATTATTGCTGTTACTCAATCTGATGAAATAAATATGATAGCTTGTCAATTAGCAAGTTCNTTATTTTCAATACCCATAAAGATAGCTCGAGTTAGAGCAGAGGAATATAACCAAGATGAATNGAAAACACTTTTTGACACAGGTGTTTTTTCTATTGATGCGGTTATATCTCCAGAGTATGAGGTTGCAAAGTCTTTTACTAGGTTGGTAGCTGTTCCTGGAGCTAAAGATTTAATATCTTTTGACGATGACCTTTTAAGATTAATTGAAATTAATTTAACTGAAGATTGTCCCGTAATTAATACTCCACTAAGTCAACTGACAGAAATTTTTCCTGATTTAGGTGCTAGAGTTGTTTATATAGTTAGAGATGAAAATGGATTTGTTCCAGATAAGCTAAGTCAAATGAAAAGTGGAGATGATGTGTATATTATTGCAGAGNCATCTAAAACTGAACGAGTATTATCTATATTTGGTAAAGAAACAGCTCGTGCTAGAAGAATTGTTATTATAGGAGGGGGTAAAACTGGACTAAGTGTCGCAAAGTCTATTGAAAAAAATGAACCACAATCAAATATTACAGTTATTGAAGATAATAAACATAGAGCTGAATTTATTGCGGATGAGTTAGAGAAGTCAATAGTGTTACATGGAGATGCTTTAGATAAAGATGTCTTAGAGGAAGCAAATATTGCCAAAGCAGATTTTACTTTTGCTGTCACAGGAAGTGATGAAATAAATACACTTTCGGCAATTTTAGCTAAAAAATATGGATGNCATTCTTCTGCTGCTTTACTTGCTGAAAACAGATATAGTCCTTTTATTAATTCCTTAGGTATAGATGCAGTGGTTAACCCTAGAGAGCTTACTGTATCAAGAATCCTTAGACATGTTAGAAGAGGTAAAGTATTTCAGGTGCAAAGTCTTAGAGAAGGGGAGGCAGAAGTAATTGAATTGGAGGCTATGGAGTCGTCTATTTTAATTGGTGAATCTCTAAGTAACAAACCTTTGCCTGAAGGAGTTGCNATAGGCGCTGTTATAAGAAATAAATCAGTCATATTNCCAACAGGNTCAACAAAAATTGAGATTGGAGATAGAGTAATTGTTTTTGCTAGACATGACTCAATTAGAGAAATAGAAAAAATATTCTCTGTTGGTATAGGTTTTTATTAAATTTTTATAACGGAGTAGAGTTTGAAAATTCAGCAAACTTATATATTTATTTTCATATCTCAAATTTTTATATCAGCTTTTGCATTATTAGCCATTATATGGTCATTATTTGTATCTGCAGATTTAATTCCTTTCGTTGTTTTATTAATACTAAGCGTATTTTTTTCTGGATCAATATATATACTNTTAAGAAATAATTCTTTTATTATGGATAAAAGTACTTGTATTTTATCTATGTTTATTTCCTGGTTTATTTTAATATGCATGGGTCTAATTCCGTTTTACATCATGCTTCCAGATAAGAGTATTTTAGACTTAATCCTAATAACAATATCTTTGCTATCTACATTTGGTCTTTGGTTAGAAAACCCCTTTATTATGAGTTCAGAATTTCTAATATGGCAATCCTTGCTTCAATGGTTAGGTGGATTAACATCTATTTTAATAGCTAGTTTTCTTGTTGAGTCCGTTTTAGTAAAAAATAAACTGCAAAACGATATATTTAATATTGATAATTTTAAAATTATTTTTATTTTTTATTTTCTTATAACTATATTATTTTCTTTAATATTTTTTTGTTATGAAACTTATACGTTTGATCAAGCTATACGTTTGTCTATGGCTATGATCTCTACAAGTAATTCATTTACGGAAAATGGAACAATTTTAATAAATGAAAGTTTTAGTATTAAAATATTTATGATTATAGCAATGATTTTTGGATCTATTGCTATAACCTTACATTTTAAATCTTTTAATTATGGAATGATTTCTTACTTTAAAAGTACTAATTTTATATCAATAATTTTATTTTTTTTATTTTTAGTTTTTCTTATTTCTATATATGTTAGTAATAACATTAAAGTTAATGTTTATGATTTATTTATTGATATACTTTTTTTAGTAGTATCTTTTATTACAACAACAGGATTAATTCCTGAAAATTTGAACAGTTGGAATATATTAGGTAACTTTTTAATTTTTTTAATGATTTTAACTTTAGTAGGAGGAGCAGTAAATTCTACTACTGGAGGTTTAAAAGTCTCAAGAATAATATTTATTCTAAAATTTATCTATAGAGAGCTATATAAGTTAGGTAATCCAAGGATAATTTTATCGAAAGAAAATTTAAGTTTAGGAAATAATACTTCTCGTATTTTTATATTTTGTATTTTATTTTTATTTACAATATTTTTATTATCATCATTACTTTCTTTATGTAATGTAAGTTTTGTAGACTCATTTACAATAATTATTAGTTCAATTACAAATTCTGGTCTAGGTTTATTAAATGTTTCTCAAATTGACTATTATCCTGAAACCTTTTTTGAAAAATTTATCATTTTTATAGCTTTATTGTTAGGTAGAATAGAAGTATTTTTTATAATGTTAGTATCTTCAAGTTATTTTTGGAAATATAGGTAATGATATATACTTTATCCTATATACATTTTAATTATGAATAATTGTTGGTTATTTCATCCCGAATATAATAATTTAAGTAGTAGATCTGCAGACGCAAGTTTAAATGAATTAAGGCTTTTAGCTAAATCTATTAACTTAAAAATATTAAAGTCTGTGGTGATTAAAGTTAAAAAAGTTAGCCCCTCAAGTTATTTTGGTAATGGTAAAGTTAATGAAATAGCTAAAGATTTAAAAATTAAAAATCCAAAAAGATGCGTAATTATTATTAACGATAGATTATCACCTATTCAACAAAGAAATCTTGAAAATTTATGGTCATTTAAAATATTAGACAGAACATCCTTAATACTAGAAATATTTGGATCAAGAGCTGTTACCAAAGAAGGTTCTTTGCAAGTAGAACTAGCTCATATAACTTGGCAAAAGTCAAGGCTTGTTAGGACTTGGACTCATTTGGAAAGACAAAGAGGGGGTAGGGGGTTTCTTGGAGGGCCTGGAGAACTTCAAATTGAATTGGATAGAAGATACCTTACAAGCCGTATTAAAAAAATTAATCATGAATTAAGGAAAATTAAAAGGACTAGAACTTTACATAGAAATAAAAGAAAAAGAGAATTCCCACTAGTTTCTCTGATAGGTTATACAAATGCAGGTAAATCTACATTATTTAACAAATTAACAGGGTCTAAAGAGTTAGCAAAGGATATGTTATTTGCGACTTTAGATCCAAAACATAGAAAAGTAACCATTTCTTATAAAAATCAATTTATATTATCTGATACAGTTGGGTTTGTTAGTAAATTACCAACAGAATTAATTGAGGCATTTAAGGCTACCTTAGATGAAATAATATATTCAGATTTAATTTTACATATTAGAGATATTTCTCACGAAGATTATGATATTCAAAACAAAGATGTAATTAATATAGTTAGAAATATTTTTAATATAGATAATTGTGAAATGCCAGAAAATTATATTGAAGTTATAAATAAGGTAGATAAAGTTAATTTTTTACATAATTCTAGTAATAATACTATTAATAAAATTTTCATATCAGCTAAGACTGGAGAGGGTATAGAGGATCTTATAAAAACTATTATTACTCGACTAAAATAATTTTATTTTTCATTATCCCTTGACATTTAAGTTATTAAATCACACATACTATTTGAGTTTGCGTTTTAATGTATATTTTTAGCTTAAGACGTTTGTATTTAACATATATTTAGGGTGAGTAATATGAATTTTAGACCACTTCATGACCGTGTATTAGTAAAACGCATGGATAGCGAAGAAAAAACTTCTGGAGGAATAATTATACCTGATTCAGCTCAGGAAAAACCAATGGAAGCTAAAGTAGTAGCGGTAGGAACTGGATCAAGAGCAGAAGATGGTAAAGTAACTCCTTTAGACGTAAAAAAGGGAGATATTGTACTAATTGGTAAATGGTCTGGTACTGAAATTAAATTAGGTTCTGATGATTTAGTTATAATTAAAGAATCAGATATTATGGGAATTATGGGCTAATTGCTCTTTTTAATTAGGGAATTATAGATATGCCATCAAAAGATGTAAAATTTTCAACTGACGCTCGTGAACGTATGTTACGAGGTGTTGATGTATTAGCAAATGCAGTAAAGGTAACATTGGGTCCTAAGGGAAGAAATGTTGTATTAGATAAATCATTCGGTGCACCAAGAACTACTAAAGACGGTGTAACTGTTGCAAAAGAAATTGAGCTTAAAGATAAATTTGAAAACATGGGCGCTCAAATGGTTAGAGAAGTAGCTAGTAAAACTAATGATGAGGCTGGCGACGGAACAACAACAGCAACTGTATTAGCACAATCTATTGTGAGAGAAGGATGTAAAGCAGTAGCAGCAGGAATGAATCCTATGGATGTTAAAAGAGGCATAGATTTAGCCACAGACATGGTAGTAGGAGAACTTAATAAAAATAGTAGAAAAATTTCTGATAGAGGTGAAGTTGCTCAAGTAGGTACAATTTCATCAAATGGAGAAAAGGAAATTGGAGAACTTTTAGCAACAGCTATGGAAAAAGTTGGTAAAGAGGGTGTAATAACTGTTGAAGAAGCTAAGGGTCTTGAAACTGAGTTAGATGTAGTAGAAGGTATGCAATTTGACAGGGGGTATCTATCTCCTTATTTCATTACTAATGCAGAAAAAATGATTGCAGAGATGGAAGATCCATATATTTTAATTCATGAGCAAAAATTAACTAGTTTGCAACCTATTCTGCCTATTTTAGAAAAGGTAGTTCAATCAGGAAAATCTCTTCTTATTATAGCTGAGGATATTGAGGGAGAGGCTTTAGCTACATTAGTTGTAAATAGACTAAGAGGTGGCCTTAAAGTAGCAGCTGTAAAAGCTCCTGGATTTGGTGACAGAAGAAAAGCAATGCTAGTTGACATCGCAACTTTAACCAAAGGACAAGTTATTAGTGAAGATTTAGGTATCAAATTAGAAAATGTTGATCTGAAAATGTTAGGAACTGCAAAAAGAGTTCATATAACAAAAGAAGAAACTACAATTATAGATGGAGCTGGATCTAATAAAGATATAGAAGCTAGAGTAAATCAAATTAGAGCTCAAATTGAAGAAGCAACATCAGATTATGATCGTGAAAAACTTCAAGAAAGATTAGCTAAATTAGCTGGTGGTGTAGCAGTAATTAGAGTCGGAGGGGCTACAGAAGTTGAGGTTAAAGAGAGAAAAGACCGTGTTGATGACGCTATGAATGCAACTAGAGCTGCGGTTGAAGAGGGTATTGTTCCTGGAGGTGGTGGAGCATTAGTAAATGCTGCAAGAGCATTATCTAAATTAAAAACTGAAAATAATGATCAGAAAGTAGGCATAGAAATTGTTCAGAGAGCTTGTGAAGCTCCAATTAGGCAAATAGCCGCTAATTCTGGATATGATGGTTCTATAGTTGTTGGAAAAATCAATGAAGCTAAAGATAAAGCATTTGGTTTTGATGCTCAATCTGGAAAATATGTAGACATGGTTAAATCAGGTATTATAGATCCAACTAAGGTAGTTAGAACAGCTTTACAAGATGCAGCTTCTGTATCAGGGCTTTTAATTACTACGGAAGCAATGGTAGCTGATGCTCCAGAAGATAAAGAATCTGCTCCTGCTATGCCGGATATGGGTGGCATGGGTGGAATGGGTGGAATGGGTGGAATGGGCGGAATGGGAATGTAGTTTCGTCGCATCTATTTTATTTATTTTATATTAAAAAAGAGCTATCATATTTTGATAGCTCTTTTTTTATAAATATTAAGGAATTTAAATGAATAATAATAAAGTATCTTTTTTGGGTCTCGGAGTAATGGGGTATCCCATGGCTGGTCATTTAGCTAATAAAGGTTATGAGGTAACAGTATATAATAGAACAGAGTCGAAAGTTGATAAATGGCTTAAAGAATATAAAGGTATCAAAGCTCTTTCTCCTAAAGAAGCTGCGAAGAGTTCAAGCATAGTTTTTGCATGCGTAGGAAATGATGATGATATAAAAGAAGTGTGTGTAGGAGATAATGGGGCTTTTCAATCTATGGATAATAAATCAATATTTGTAGATCATACTACAGCATCAGCAAACATAGCTAGAGATCTATATGGTAAAGCAAAAGATATAGGGATATCTTTTCTTGATGCTCCTGTATCTGGTGGTGAAGCAGGCGCTATTAATGGTAAACTTACAGTAATGGTAGGAGGAGATATTGAAACTTTTGAGTTGGCTAAACCCTATATAAGTTCTTTTTCTCAAGCAGTTACATTAATGGGAAAAGCTGGAGCTGGACAATTAACAAAAATGGTTAATCAGATTTGCATAGCTGGGTTACTTCAAGGATTATCAGAAGGTGTAAAATTTGGAATGTTGTCTGGATTGGATATTAGGAAAGTAGTAGAAGTAATTTCTAAGGGTGCAGCAGGCTCATGGCAAATGGAAAATAGGGCTGAAACAATGTCTAAAGATGAATTTAATTTTGGTTTTGCTATAGAGCTTATGCATAAAGATTTACAGATATGTATAGAAGAAGCCAAGAAAAATGGTGCCAATTTGCCAGTTACACATATAATAGATGGATATTACCTGGATTTAATTAATAAGGGTTTTAATCGGTTTGATACTTCTTCTTTGATTAAATTATTATAATTTTTTTATTTTTTTCCAAGATTGATTTTTTTTCTTCATGCTACTTTTAATAAAATCTTGTTTATTTTTAAATTGATTTAGCATTGATTTAAATCTTTTAATAAATTTGTTATTTGCTTTTATCATTGCTATTTCAGGATTAATTTCTAAGTGCTTGCACAAATTTACTATTGAAAATAATAAGTCTCCAATTTCTAATTCAATATTTTGAAGTTTTTTATTTCTTTTCTTTAGTTCATTTTGTATTTCTAATATTTCTTCTTGCATTTTATTTAGTGGGCCATCATAATTTTCCCAATCAAAATTATATTTTTTTGCAACTTTACTTATTTCTAAAGCTTGTAATAGGGCAGATTGAGTTTTATTTATTTTGGGAAAATAAGTATTGTTATAATTTTTATCTTTTTCTTTTTTTTTAATTAATTCCCATTGATTTTTTAATTCTTCATCATTTAATATTTTTTTATTTTTAAAAACATGTGGGTGTCTTCTTATCATTTTATTATTAATTTCTACTACAACATCGTCAAAATTAAAATTTTTATTTTCTGAGGCTATTTCTGAATGAAGTACTATCTGTAACAATAGATCTCCTAATTCTTCTTTTAAATTTGCTTCTGATTCTTCATCTATTGCATCTACTACTTCATATGCTTCTTCTATTACATATTTCATTAATGATTTATGAGTTTGCTTTTTGTCCCAATCACATCCGTGTAGTGGGTGCCTTAATTTTTTTATTGTTTCTATTAATTTCTCTATTTTCATTTTATCTATATATTGTTATATTATATTTAGGGCGCATAATATATGTTATCAGAAATAATATATGCATAATTAAATATTTGTATTAATAATTATCATTATTCCTTTGTTTTAATTAAATTAATAATAAAATAAAAAAATATACCAAATAATATCATCAAAAGAATACTTATAAATATTAACTGACTACTTTGATTCATAGTAAGAATTTCACCAAGGGCTTTATAAGTATATAATCTTATAAAGCCCCATAATAATCCACCTATAAATAAATATAGATAAATATTTTTTAATTTTTTAACTAATAGTCCTGACCCTATTACGAAACTTAAAATCCATAATATTGGATCTTTCAGAGCGCCTTGTAAAAGTAAAGTTATATATTCTTCTTGCATTTAGTTACTAACTATCAATATTTAATACCATTCCATCTATACCTGGTTCCACATTTTCGGGACATTTTGACAATAATTCATCGTAATCTAACCAGTGGCCCATATGTGTTAAAATAGCTTTTTTAGGTTGTAGTAATTTAATCCAATTAATTGTTTTTTCAAAATGGGAATGACTATAGTGTGGCTCATATCTTACGCAATCAACAATCCATAGATCCAAACCTTGTAATAATTTATATGATTCTTTAGGAAATTCATTAACATCTGTAGAATATGCAAAATTTCCAAACCTATAACCAATACTAAAACCTTTACCGTGCATTTGCTTAATAGCAGTTATATCTGTATCTAAAATATTATTATTTCCAATGTTTATTATATTTGCTTTTAAAGTAGGTAAAGCTGGACCAGCTTTAGTGCCAAATGCATAATAAAACCTTTCTGTAAGTTGCTCAATAGTATATTTATCTCCATATATAGGCAGTGGAGTATTATCTTTACGTTTCCAACAAAAAGCTCTCAAATCATCTATGCCATTAGCATGATCAGCATGTGAATGAGTGTAAAGTACTGCATCAACATTAGTTA
>PAYS01000013.1 GCA_002715265.1 Candidatus Pelagibacterales bacterium | reverse complement strand
ACTTAAAAGATAAAATTTATGCTTTAAGTTTATGTAACAAACATGATGCATGGATTAGTTCATTTGACATATAAGGATTAGAAATATTTTTAAATTCAAAATATTTTTTATTTTATGCTTTATAATTTTATCTAATAGCGATCAATCTATAGCCGCTAAATGGAATATTACGGTTACAGGATACCTAGCTGGGTTTAAAGTAGGAAAATCATTTGGCATTTTTGAAATAAAAGACAACTTTTATAGCTTAAATATGGAATCATCAACTATAGGTTTAACAAGTATAGTATATCCATGGATACAGAAAATTTCGGTGTCCGGTAATATTAATAATGGAAATATAATGCCCATCTCATATAAGATTAATGACTATAGAGGAGCTGATAAAGAAGGACATATATATATAAATTATGAAAATAAAATTCCTATAATCATTTCATCTGAGGCTGATGCATTAAATGACTCTCGAAGACAAAATGTTTCTAATACTTTAAAAATAAATTCATTTGACCCAGTTACATCAATTATTGCACTAAGCATATTAAGCTCTAAAAATATTTGCAATACCATAATTCCAGTGTTCGATGGTAGAAGAAGATTTGACTTAGAATATAGAAATATAGAAAAAAATGATGATATGCTTCTCTGCAATCTTAATATAAAAAGGATTGCTGGTTATAGTGATAAAGAGTTAAAAAAACATCCTAAGGAAGGAGAAATAAAACTTTCCCTTTTAGATAAACATAAATCTTTATTTTTTCCAACGGAAGTAAAAATTCCTCTTACAATTGGATCTTTTTTAGTTAAACTTAACGCAAACTTAATAATGGAATAAATTATTAATATAGTTTAAAATAATATTTTTTATCTTTAAGGAGATTTAACATGAAAGCATTATTATGCAATGAATTTGGACCAGCACAAAATTTAAAAGTAGAGGAAACAGCCATTCCAACTCCAGGACCAAATGAAGTTTGCATAAAAGTTCGTGCTTCAGGAGTAAATTTTCCAGATATATTAATTGTCGAAGGAAAATACCAATTTAAACCTGAATTTCCTTTTTCACCTGGAGCTGAAACCGCAGGAGAAATTTATTCTTTAGGTGAAAATATTAATAATTTTAAAATAGGACAAAAGGTAATTGCTATGCCAGGACATGGAGCATTTGCTGAATATTGTATAAGTCCAGTAAAAAAATTAATCCCTCTTAATGATAATATTGACTATGATACAGCTTCAATATTACCAATGGTTTATGGAACTACAGCCCATGCGCTAATTCAAAGAGGCAAATTAAAAAATGGGGAAACTCTATTAGTACATGGTGCTGCTGGTGGCGTAGGTTTAGCTGCAGTAGAAATTGGAAAAGCTATGGGTGCCAATGTTATAGCTACTGCAAGTACAGATGAAAAATGTCAAGTTGCAAAAGAACATGGTGCAGATCATACTATAAATTATTCTAATGGCGAATTTAAAGAAACAGTTAAAGAAATGACTGATGGTAAAGGGGCAGATGTAATATATGATCCGGTTGGGGGAGATATTTTTGACCAATCATTAAGATGTATAGCATGGGAAGGAAGGCTTTTAGTAATTGGATTTACTTCGGGAAGAATACCATCAGCTCCTGCAAATTTAGCATTATTAAAGTCCTGCGATATTGTTGGAGTTTTTTGGGGAGCTTTTGTAGAAAGAACTCCAAACGTAAACTTAGAAAATTTTCAAAAAATTTATGAATGGATAGAGCAAGGTTATATTAAGCCAAGGATATCAATGAAAGTAACACTTGAAAATGCATTAGATGCCATGAATTCAATTGCTGAAAGAAAAATTATTGGTAAAGCTATAGTAAAAATATAAATTAAGTATTTAAAAAATTATAAAAAAGTTTTAGTACTTCCTCAGGCTTTTCTTGCTGGACCCAATGGCCAGCACCTTCTACAAAATGAGTACCGTAAAAGTTTGATGTTGCATTAATTTGCATATTTTCCAAAGCACCTGGTTTTTGATAAATACCCCAATCGGACTTTCCAGCAATAAACATTGATGGAACAGATATACGCATATTACTGAATAATTTTAATTTATTTCTTATCTTATCATTTGTCATACATCTGTAATAATTTAATCCACCCTGAAATGTAGTCTTATGAAAAGTATTATAATAATAATCTAATTCATCATTTGTNAGCCACAAACAAGACTTTACTTCNTCCTGNCTTGGCATATCTATATTTACCTGTTGCGCCATATTTAATCCATGGTCCATTATATAATATCCAGGAAGCTTAGCTAGNTCACTNGCTGACCATTCTTTTAAATTATGAGGANTGTTTTTAGACCAATCTGCACTTTTTACATGATAATAAGCTCTTAAAAAGTTTTTTAAACCTTGACTACAATTAATCATATCATCATTTGCGTATCGTTCTGAATAATACCATTGATAATGTTTTCTAGGTTTAGGAAGTGATGCTAGATCTTCATGAATATTAGTTTTATAGGTTTNTTCTTTTCTCTCGATCTTCGCAATACCTTCAAAAGGTGCACTCATCAAGATTACGGATTTAAATATATCTGGTCTAATAAGAGCTGCATGACCTGCTAATACTGATCCAAAATCATGTCCTATTAAACAATGAACTGAAGTTTTATTTAAAGCATACACTAAAGTAATTAAATCAGTTATCAAATTCGATATTTCATATTCAGATATATCAATATCATAATTAACATTTNCCCCTGTAGTTTTNCCATATCCTCTTAAATCAGGAGCAACTACATGAAAACCATCATTTGATAATGGTTTAATAATCTTTCNCCAACTATANGCTAATTCTGGAAAGCCATGNAGCAGCAAAATCAAAGGTTTGTTTAATTCATCATAACCAGATTCCANAATATGCATACTTAAACCATTTATATTTTCTATATTTCTTGATCTAACTCCTACTGGATAATTAACCAAATTAATTTTCCTCATTTTNAAAGTAATTTTTACCGATATATTTCACAANTTTATATTATTTACAATTATATTTAAATATGTATTANTAAAAAAAGCGCTGATTTGAGCTCCAGCTTGCGAGCGCTATATAAATACTGCTAAAGAGGTGGTCAAGGACCGCCAAAGAAATTTGAGCGGTTTTTTTTTCAAATTTCTGTCCTTTTCCAAAAAAGCTGGNGTNAATTTAAACCCANTTTTTGGGAAGGAGATAAATAATGACTAAAAAATATAAAACAGAAACTATTGCTTTACATAGCGGATGGAGAGCAGACCCTAGTACAGGTTCTGTAGCCGTTCCAATCCATCAAACCACATCTTATCAATTCAATAATACAGATCATGCATCTAATTTATTTNCACTATCAGAATTAGGAAATATTTACACAAGAATAATGAATCCTACTACTGATGTTTTAGAAAAAAGAATTGCTGATATTGAGGGAGGAATTGCCTCTCTTGCTACGTCTTCAGGTCAAGCTGCTACAGCTATCGCAATACAAAATATAGCAAAATCTGGAGATAACATAATTAGCTCTACTGATCTGTATGGAGGAACTTGGAATCTTCTTGCAAATACCTTAAAAGATCAAGGAATTGAAACAAGGTTTGTTGATCCTGCAAACCCAGAAAACTTTTTAAAGGCTACTGATGAAAATACTAGGGCATATTTTGCAGAAACACTTCCAAATCCAAAACTTAATATTTTTCCAATAGAAGAAGTAGCCAATATTGGAAAAAAAATTGGTATACCCTTAATTGTTGATAATACGGCTGCACCAGTTATTTGCCGGCCTATTGAACATGGAGCATCTATAGTTATTCACTCTACAACAAAGTTCATAGGAGGACATGGAACTTCTATTGGAGGGGTAATAGTTGATAGTGGAAAATTTAAATGGGAAAATTATCCTGAAAGGCAACCTTATTTAAATATACCAGACCCTAGTTATCATGGTACAATATGGAGCCAAGCCGCAAAACCTATAGGACCAATAGCTTATATATTAAAAGCTAGAGTTACATTGCTAAGAGATATAGGTGGAGCTATGAGTCCATTTAATGCTTTTCAATTTATTCAAGGATTAGAAACATTACCATTAAGAATNCGAGANCATTGTAAAAATGCTGACTTAGTATCNAAATTTCTTATATTAAATAAACATATTAAAAAGGTTATTTATCCAAATCTATTTAGNGGAGAAAATAAAATACGAGCAGATAAATACTTNCCGAANNGCAAAGGTGCTTTAATTGGATTTGAATTAGAAGGAGGCNTAGAGGCAGGTAAAAAGTTTATAGATTCTCTAAAGTTATTCTATCATGTAGCTAATATTGGAGATACAAGAAGTTTAGCAATACATCCAGCTTCAACTACGCATTCTCAACTAAATTCCAATGATAAACTAAAAGCAGGTGTATCCGAATCATATATAAGACTATCTGTAGGAATAGAACACATTGATGATATTATATATGATATAGAACAAGCATTAGAAGCAACATACAAAAATAATAAGAAAAAAGCTGCTTAAATACATATAGCCTGNATAATNATTCAGGCTATATATCATCTTTTTCATGAATAGGTTCACCTGGCATAGGTAAATTCATAAACCTGATATTTGATCCATTATGAACAGGAATCTCAGTATCATTTATTTTATTTGAAAATTTACCAGAACGAATTAATGCATCTGTTAATCTCCATGTATGACTATCTGGCATACTAGGTCTTGCAAGCAGTAGCATTTTTCCAAAATGAAAAACTAGGNTCATATTTACTGGAGAATAATTATTAAATACTCCAGTACCACTTAATAATGATAAAGCAATGTTTTTAGATAANACTACNANAGGCATTTGNTCTGTTGATAGNAAACTATGAACCCTTCTAAAATCTTTAGCCCTNGCTGGCCTAGCTCTNGCTTCTGGTAAAGAATNAGACAAAGCCTCAATAATTTCTTTTGAAAAAGGATAACTATCTTCATCTTCTTGGACACTTAAGAATAACATATGTCGCATCCTATAAACTTGCCATTGACCCCAAGGAGCATGCCCCATCATAATTGGCAAAGTAAATAATAATAATAATCTTGAAAATTTACGTCTATTAATCATGGTAAATAAGGTAGAGAGGCTTAGTTAATAACCTCTCTACATATTAGTTATTAGTTTCTATATTTATCAAAAACATCCAAATTTAGCACAGCAGTAACAACAAAATTTGGAACATCAACGACTTGCCCTACTCTTAAATCAACNGCTACAGAACANAATATATAAGCTTGTTCACGGGTTAAACCATGTTCCCTCACAATATAATCAATCATTTGTATAAGNGCATGTCGAGCAGCAGAAGTTAGGTCCTCAGATAAATTATCTAAATTAGTAATTTTCTCAGATCCTAAGTAAGCATGATATGGTAAACTAACACCTTTACCTTTCAACGGTATGCCAACTGTTTGATAAAAACGAGTAGGCTCTATGTCTCTAATCTCGTCGTTACCCACTGTGTAAGGCATGTCCATGTTTTTAGCTCCACCCTTAATAATTCTAGTTCTAAAAACATTTATAGCTCCCATCTCAATGGCAGTCCCTGAAACTTCTCCATCACCTTGGGCATAATGCACATCACCTGTAAATAAACCGCATCCATCTATAAAACATGGAAATATTACTTTAGTACCTATTTGCATTTGTTGAACATCCATATTACCACCATTTTCTCTTGGTGGAATAGTTCTCAGACAATCTTCAGAATGACTACCTCCTTCACCACATACAGCTGATGGAAGAGCTCCTCCTGCAGAAGGACCTAAAACTACACCCCCAGCTGCTGCAAGATCTGCTTCTCTAGCTTTCCATGCAGATACTTCTGGTAATCCGGGTAAAACACCTATAGAGCCTGGAAATGCCTCGAAAGGAACTGTTACTCCTGGCATTCCATCAGATACAGCTCCTACTCTAGTTAATTTCCAATTAACTATATACGGATCTGGAAATAGATCTCTTAAAAAACCAAAACCTGGTGCTATAACAGTATAGCCATACTCATCAGGAATTATGTCAACTATTTCTACTTCTAGAGCATCTCCTCGTTTGGCTCCATTAATATGAACAGGACCCATCATTGGATGCACTAATCCCAAGTCAACTGTAGCAAGATCGTCAGCAATAGAATTCAATGTAAATTGACTATCTAATGCATCTCTTGAATGTATAATTATTATGTCACCAGGATTTGCCTTAGCTATCATTGGTATAGCAGGATGATATCTATTAAAGCAATTTTTATCATCGATACAATGATCACCTGTCTTCTTAATTTCAACCTTATTCATCCACTTTTGATCAGTCGTATCGGACCAAGATACAAATGAATATAGACTAATTATTAAAACTAATAGTATTTGTTTCATTTTTCTCTCTCCTAAATAATTTATTTTATGATTACATTAATATTTGCTTATGGCTACAAAATAATTAATTTATATGTAATTTTTACATATAAATTATAATTTTATACATCTAACTTAATTTTATTTTTCGTTACAATTTTTTGATTTTCAAAAATAGACCCTTGATTTTTAGCAGCAGGTAAAGGCATTATAACTGGAACATTAGTTAATCTAGGCTTATTAATTATATCACCAGATATAATTTTTTTATTAAATTCCTCATAATTTGATATTCCCATTAAAGGCCAAGCATCATTAGCTGCAAATTCCCATAATAAAAATCTTCTATTTTTATTAGAATTATTTGGGTTAGATGCATGCAATAATCTTGCATGATGAATTGTTATAGTTCCTGCCTTACCAGTAACTTCTATAGCTTTGCTTACATCAATTTTATTATTAACCACATCTATTGCTCCAGAAAAACAACCTTGATGATGATGATTATATATTTCTCCTTTATGAGACTCAGGCACAAATAAAACAGAGCCATTTTCAGATGTCATGTCATCCAACATTATACCTACTGCAAGCACATCATCATTTGTATGTGGATAAAATGCCCAATCTTGATGCCAGTCAACTAAATCTCCAGCTGAAGGAGATTTTAAATTTAATTTTCCATTATGTAATCTAAAATTTTTACCAATTAATGAGCTTACCTTTTTAATTATGCTTGGATAATAAAGAAGTTCCTTAAATGCTTGATCAAAATTTTGAGGTTGTTTAATTCTTCTAACACTGGGATATTTTTTTGTATGGTTAGCCCCTAAATCATATCTCTCATTGGATTTTTTTATAAATCGCGCTTCTTCTTCAATATTTTGGCTTGAATTTTTTACTTTCTCTAGCAATTTTTTATCTACAACATCTTTAATTATTATATAACCATCTTTATTATATTTATCTATTTGATCTTTAGTTAATTCTGTCATTAAACAAACTCCCACTAGCTAAAATTTTTTATTATTTCTGCAGTTTTTTCTCCCACCATGATGCATGCTGCATTAGTATTACCTGATGGTATAGTAGGAAATATTGAGGCATCTGCAATTCTTAATCCTTCTATACCATGAACCTTTAAATTATTATCTACTACAGAATTTGAACCAGACCCCATTCTACATGTCCCAGAAGGATGAAACCCTGTTTCAGCGTTACCTCTAATAAAGTCCTCAATTTCATCATCTGTTTTTACTGAATCTCCTGGTGAATACTCATAATCTCTTATATGATCCATTGGTTGTGCTTCAACAATATTTCTCATAATTTTAACCGCATCAATTGTAGTTCTTCTGTCTATTTCATTACTCAAAAAATTAAATTTGATAGCTGGATAATCATTCGCCTTGTTAGATAATATATGTATCGATCCAACACTATTGGGTCTTAATTGGTAACATGCAGCGGCCATGCCAGGAAAATTATGAAATACTCTTTTTTTTAAACTCTCTACAGAAAAAGGAATATATTGTATTTGAATATCCGGCATTTCTATTTGTGAATTTGTTTTTAAAAATGCTATTACAGATGCCGCGGGCATGCTAAACAAACCTTTTCGTAAAGATATGTATTTAAGCATTTCCCATGCTTTATTAAACCCCTTAGCTTTATGATTATAAGAAGATTCCTTTAACTTTAATTTATACTGCAATCTAGGCATAAAATGATCTTGAAAATTCTCCCCAACTCCTGGCAAATTATGCACAACCTTAATTCCATAATCCTTTAATATATTAGCATTACCAATACCAGATAATTCTAAAATTTGTGGTGAAGAGATAGCTCCTGCTGAAAGAATAACTTCCCTATTACTTTTTACCGTATAATCTTTATTATTAAATTTATAGATAACTCCAATACATTTTTTATTTATAAATAATAACTTTTGTACATGGGCTTGGGTAATTATAGTTAAATTTTTTCTTCGTTTTGCGGGTCTTAAATAACAATAATCTACACTCATTCTTCTACCATTTTTTATCGTTGCTTGGATTTTTGCTATTCCTTCTTGATTATATCCATTATAATCTTTATTTCTTGTGTATCCTAAAGACTCTGCAGATTTAAATAATGCTTCATACAAAGGGTTTCTATCTTCTAATTGACTAATACCTAAAGGTCCTGATGATCCTCTAGAAGCATCATCTGTATTATTATATCCTTCTATTTTATTAAAAATTTTAGAAACTTCTTTCCAACTCCAACCTTTATTTCCATGTTGAGCCCATGTATCGTAATCTAAACTTTGGCCTCTCACATAGACCAAACCATTAATAGAGCTTGAACCTCCTAACATTTTTCCTCTAGGTATAGGTATGTTTCTATTTGCTGTATTAATTTCAGGCTGGCTTCTATATCTCCAATTTACTCCTGGTTTATTAATGAACATTCCAAAACTCATCGGCATTTGTGAGAAAAAATGTTCTTTATTTCCAGCCTCTAATAATAGGACAGAAACTGAAGGATTCTCAGATAAACGACTTGCAATTACAGCCCCTGAAGA
Source organism: Candidatus Pelagibacterales bacterium (assembly GCA_002715265.1). GTDB lineage: Bacteria > Pseudomonadota > Alphaproteobacteria > TMED109 > TMED109. The sequence continues at coordinate 48,696 of PAYS01000013.1, read as the reverse complement.
ACCTGCTCCAACTATAATATAATCAAAATTTTTATTATTATTTTCCACTTTTTTTGATGTATCCCTTTACCATATTTTTTACTTCTTGATCAAAAGAAACACTTGGTGTCCATTTTAAAGCTTTCTTAATTTTAGTATTATCTATAATAAGTGAACTAGAAATTTTATCTATTAAATAAGATTTACCAATTGGCCATAAAAATATTTTTAATAAATATTTATTAATTGTGAATGTATATAATTTTTTATTAAGATTTTTTGATATATTATTGTATAAATTTTTAGGACTTACAGGAATATTATCTGATATTAAATACATATCATTATGTGTATTTTTATTATTTATAATCTTAACTAAAGCTTCAATTAAATTATTTATAGATAACATTGACCTAATATTTTTTGATTTGATAATGGGCATAGGAATATTTCTATCAATATATTTCATTAAATTTAGCAAATTTCCTTTTACACCATCTCCGTATATTAAAGGAGGTCTTAGTATTACGTATGAAATATTATTTTTTTTACATTGCTCTATTAATATATTTTCAGATTCTAGTTTGGACTTTCCATAGAAATCTGATGGTTGAGGAATTGACTTCTCATTATATTTAATATTATTTTGATAAAAGCCCTCTCCATTAACTTTAATTGAGGATAACATAATTATTAATTTTGCAGAAATTTTAGCACCTAAGTTTACAACATTTGTAACGCCGTTTACATTAGTATTTAAGTAATCTTCATATTTTTTATTATGGTCATGAGTAATTGCAGCTAAATGAATTATAATATCTATTTGTGAAATATTGATATTTGATAAACTTTTACCAATATCATCTATTAATACTTCTGAATAAAATGGACTTCTATTTAAAACTGATTTTTCCCTTACCAGACCAATTACATAATAATTCATAGATATTAATTTTTTAATTAAGCTTTTACCAATAAAACCGGATGCCCCAGTTACCAAAATATTATATTTATATTTATTCACATTATATATCCGCAAAAATATGATACTATTTTTATAAATTTATATTATACAAATACAGGACTAATATGAACTTAAATCATAAAATTAAAATTTCCGCTTTAATTATTGCAAGAAATGAAGAAAAAAATATAAAAAAATGTCTGAATTCTCTAACGTATGCAGATGAAGTGGTATTAATTCTCGATAGAACAACAGATAATACCAGAAAGATAGCAACAAAATTTAATTGCGTAATTTTTGAAGGTAATTGGACATCTGAAGGAGATAGAAGAAATTATGGAATATCTAAATGTAAAAATAATTGGATACTTGAAATTGATGCGGATGAAGTAGCAAGCAAAAAATTATTTGAGGAAGCAAAAAATAAAATACTAAAGTTTCCATATAATACAGTAGGTTATTTCTTAATCCCTTTTGATAATTACATAGGAAAAAAAAGAGTAAGATATGGCTGGGGAGCTTCATGGGGAGTGTCTGCTAAACCCTGTTTATTTCATAAAGAATCAAAAATTTGGGGAAACCAATTAATTCACCCTGAAATAACATTAAAAAATAAGTTAGGCTATTTAGAAAACAGAATAAACCATTATGTTGACACCAATATATCTGACATGATTATAAGACTAGACCGTTATACTACAACAAAAGCTAAAGAAATAAGAAGTTCTGGAAAAAGCATTCCTCCTTTATGGATAACAATAAGACGCTCTCTTACTAGGTTTTATAAATGCTATATTTCGAGAAAAGGTTATAAAGAAAGAGGATGGGGTTTCCTTAATGCAACTTTTGCAGCCTTATTTGTATTAATAAGTTTTATAAAAGCAGATTTAGAAGATGATGATAACAGTCCAAAAAATTATTAATTAAGAATTTTTAAATACTGCTCCGCAATTTTATTCCATCTGTAATTCCTTTGTAATTTTAAACAGTTATTTCTATAGAAAGTCCATTCCTCATCATTCGTTAATATATTTATAGCTGCATCTACAAATTCATCATCATTATTTACTACCTCTCCAGTAATCTTATGCTTTACCCTTTCCTCTAAACTTCCAATTGGTTTGACTATACAAGGCAACCCTAATGCTTGTGCTTCAGCAACAGATAAACAAAAAGTTTCTCCTTCATCTCCAGAATAAAACATAGATCGAGATTTAATAATCTTTTTAAATAATTTAATTTTTTCAATAGGATCATATATACTTATGCAATTACTATTTAATTTTTTAATTTTATTTAATATGTTATTTATAGTTTTATTATTTCTTCCACCATATGTCTTTGACCCTGCATAAATATTTAACTTAGCATTTGGTACAGATTTAATAATTTTATCCATCCATATGTTCACCAACCATTCCAACCCTCGTTCAGGATTAGATGTAAATATTACTTCGGGTTTTGGAGGTTTGCTAGGTAAAGTATTCAAAGAAAATAATTTTTCTTCAATTCCTAAAGGTATTATTATAGATCGAGATTTTAGCCAAAAAGGTATAGATTCATAATGATATTGTCCCGTACATACAACTATAATATCTTTAAAAATTAATTTTCTTAAATTTTTAAATTTATTAAGATATTTAGCAGGATTATGAAGCCATAATATTACCTTACAATCCTTAGGAGCATTATTAATTAATTCAGGAGCTCTATTTACTATATATAAATCACAATTTTTAATTTTTGAACTAATTGGATTCCAACTTACATTTTGAAAAAATATTTTTTTAGAAATTTTTGTCATTGCAATTACCTCATGTCCTAAATCGGCAAAAGCTTCTGCTAAAGCTATAAAAGCAGATTCAGTTCCCCCCAAAGGAGAAGACCTTGAAGTTTTTCCATCAAACGCAGAGTCCTGATCTACCATTACTATTCGCAATTAGAATTCCATAATTTATTTTATATTCGAAAAGTATTCTACCATAGAAGGTAAAATAGTTGAATCATAACCTGCATTACTAATTTTACGCATAATATCATTAATATCTTCATTTAAATATATAATAGACGCTAATCCCCAAATTAAAGATGAACGTGCTCCTGATCTGCAAAATAAAAGAGTTTTATGTTCGAGTTTTAGTAAATTAGCAAGATTTAATATTTGATCTAGTTGTATATTTGCTCCTGAGAAAGGAATATGTTTATATACTATATTTTTTTCTTCTAATAATACTTTTATATCAAAACTTTTAGGTTGATTAATTTCTTCATTATCAGGCCTATTATTAACAATAAGCCCAAAACATTTTTTGTTTAAATCTTCTATCATATCTGTAGATATTTGACCTGAAATATATACTTTATCATCTATATTTATTAATAATTGATGATTTATTTCAATATTTATAGACATTTATAATCTCTCTAAAATTAATTAAAAATTAATATACATTTAAAAATTCTTATTTTGAAGAATATTTATATTAAAAATAGATTAATTGTGATATTTTAAAATTAAAATTTATAAATTCAAAAATTATTAGAGAGGAATCAATTTATGAGAAACATTGTTTTAGCTTCTTTAGTTGCTTTACTTACTGTATTTCTATCTGGTTGCGGAGACAACTCTTCTGAGAATACATCAAGTGAGAAAAAAGAAGATTCTGTTGTTAGATGGAAAATGGCAAGTACTTTTCCAGGAAATTTAAATATTATAGGTGAAGGAGGTTTAAACTTTATTAAAAGGATAGACACAGTATCTAATGGTTCTATAAAAATTAAATTTTTTGAGCCAGGAGCATTAGTTCCTCCTTTAGAAGTATTTGATGCTGTTTCCACTGGCGCTGTTGATGCTGGATGGTCAACTGCAGGTTATTGGGCTGGAAAAATTCCTGCTGTTCAATTTTTTACAGCTGTACCATTTGGACCTAACGCAAGTGAATTTCTAGCATGGTATCATGAAGGTGGGGGCAAGCAATTATGGGAAGAAATTTATGCTAGACATAATTTACACCCAGTACAATGTGAACTTATTTCACCAGAAGCATCAGGTTGGTTTAAAAATGAGATAACAAGCCTTGATGACTTAAAAGGTTTAAAAATGCGTTTCTTTGGCTTAGGCGCTAAAGTTATGGATAAGGTTGGGGCAAATACACAATTACTTGCAGGTGGAGATATATATCCTGCTTTAGAACTTGGAACAATTGATGCAACAGAATTTGCTATGCCGTCAATTGATTTAGATTTAGGTTTTTATCAAATAGCAAAGCATTACTACTTTCCTGGTTGGCATCAGCCTGCATCGGCTTTAGAACTTATGATTAATTTGGATAAATGGAACGCTTTATCTGAAAGTCAAAAAGCTCAAATTGAAGCTACATGTTCTGAAAACGTAGTAAAAACCTTAGCAATGGCCGAATCTAGACAACCAAAAGCTCTAGAAGAGCTCCAATCTAAAGGAGTTACACTTCATAGATGGTCTGATGAAGTATTAGCCGAACTAGAAGCTGCTTGGTTTGAAGTAGTGGAAGAAGAATCTGCTAGCAATGAAGATTTTGCAAGGGTTTGGAATTCACTTAGTGAATTTAGAAAATCTTATAAAACATGGAAAGATTTAGGTTTTGTAGACTAAAACATATAGTGTCATATCTATTTTAGATATGACACTATTTTTAAAAACAGGTAAAAATGAACGATATAGGTAATAAAGATACTATTACTAAACTGAAAACTATGTTTTTAGGTTACCCACAAACAACTTTAGGTATACACGAAGTATTATATATAGACACTATTAATGGTAAAGCTTCTGCAAAATACATAGCTAAAAATGAAATGTGTCATTCAGGAGGGATAGTTCAGGGAGGTTTTGTTACAGGTTGGATAGATGCAATAATGGCATTGGCTTGTATGGCAAAGTGTGGCTCTGATGTTTTAGTACTTACTTTAGAATTAAAAATTAACTTTTTAAATTCTGCTAAAATTGGTGAAATAATATCTACAGCTAAAGTAATAAAAAATACAAAAACAATTGCTTTTATAGAAGGAAAACTCGAAGATAATAAAGGTATTTTAATTGCTACAGGAACTTGTACCGCAAAATTAAAACATAATTTTTATAATTATAAATAAATATATTAATAATAATTTTTGGATTTTACATTATGACTTATTCAAAGCTAAATATTAGTACCCCTTCACTTATTATTAATAAAAATAATTTATTAAGCAATATTAATAAAATGAATAATTTTTCTAAAAAAAATAAAATTAATATTAGACCACACAGCAAATCTCATAAAATGATTAAGATAGCAAAAACCCAATTAAAATATGGAGCATGTGGTATATGCGTTGCAACGTTATATGAAGCAGAAAAAATGGTAGAAAATAAGATTAAAGGGGTACTTCTTACTACTCCTATAACTAACATAAAAGATAAAGTTAGATTAAAAAACCTTTTTAAATTATCAGATAGCTTTATGATTGTTATAGATAATATTTATTCTATAAATTTTTTATCTAATATCGTAAAACCTCTTAGAAAAAAAATTAATGTTCTTGTAGACTGTGATATTATGTATATTGGAAAAAATAAAATATCTAGAACTGGCGCAAGAAGCATCAAAGAAATAATAAGTTTAGCAAAAATAATAAATCAAAATAAATATATGAACTTTAGAGGCATAACTGCATACGCTGGTGATATTCAGCATATAAATAATTATAATAAAAGGTCTAATGAAGCTAAAGTTAGATATAATTATTTAAAAAATATTATTATATCACTAAAAAATAATAATTTAGATCCTGAAATTATATCTGGTGGAGGTACAGGATCACATGAATTAGACGCAAAAAGCAAATTATTCACAGAATTACAACCCGGTAGTTATATATTTAATGATGTAGAATATAATAACGTGTCTATATATAAATCCAATAATAAACATTTTAGTCCAGCCTTAATAATAGGCACAAGTGTAATTAGCAGAATAAATAAAAAACAATATGTTGTAGACGCTGGTTTGAAAGCAATTTCAGCTGACTCAAATTTAATGCCTTTACCAATTGAACCAACACCTATTGGAACTAAGTATTCATTTTTGGGTGACGAACATGGAAAAATAACTTTACCTAAGAGTTCTAAAATTGAATTATCACTTGGAGATAAAGTTTACATTCAACCTGCACATTGTGATCCTACAATTAATTTATATGACAAATGCTTAATTTTGGATGAAAACAAAAGCATAAAAACCTGGAATATAGATGCTAGAGGATATGGCTAATAGCATTCATAATTCATCAAGTAATTTTTTTACCCTAGTTAAATATAATTCATCTATGTAATTTAAAGCAGACATTTCAGTTGCCTTTAAGAGCAAACTCCGAGCCTTTTTGTTATCCTGTTTCTTACCTAACAAGTAATATCCATATGCAACTTCATAAAGCAATCCAATTTCATCTTTATTTAAATTTAAAGCATTTTCATAATGCATTCTAGCTTGATCTGAAGTAGCCCCGTACAAAATATTTGACATAAAACCTGCTTTATCCACTATCTCAGCGTGCCATGACCCTTTTGAAATCTGTGCATTTATATTTCTTGGATCAATTTTAATCGCCTCATCTAAATGAAAAGCAATTCGTTCTGCAAAACCCTCTTTTAATGCAGTAACTACACCAATTAATTGACTATATCTTCCCATAGAATGCGCTGCTTCAACATGAGCTTCAGCATTTTTATTATTTATTTCCAATGCCTCTTCAGCGTAATTTCTTGCACGCATAAAAACGTCAATAGCTTCATCTCCTTCTAATAAAAAATGACCATATATAGCTAATGTTCTAGCGCAAAAAATTTTCGACTCTATTGTGTTTAACTTTTTAGCTTCATTCACAGCTTCTTCAAATTTACCTTCATCAAATAAGGAATTAGATAGATCTAAATCATTACTTGAAGCTAAATTAATGTTAATAATAATAAATAGTAATAATTTTAAAATAAATTTCATTAATTTTATATTCCCACCATATAGTATGTAAGCCAAATATTACATATCTGATATTTAAAATTAATACTACTAAAATAAGGTTTCAATATATATAAAATAATATATTCATAAAGAAATGTAGTTAAAGCATTTATTAGGAAAAGTATTTTAAAATATGTTTTACTCAATAAGTGGAAATAAAACAGCTATATTAATATTTGCTAGCATTGCAACAGCATTAGTAACTATTGATTTAGCCTGTATATCGGTAGCACTGCCAAGAATGCTAGGTTTTTTTTCAGCCAGTAAAATTGAAATAGCTTGGGTTATAACAGTTTATTCAATATCTACTGCAATATGTATACCATTATTAGGATATCTATCCGAAAAAGTAGGAAGAAAAAAAACATATTTAATAGGTATAACAGGTTTTACTATTTTTTCTGCTTTATCTGGTTTATCACAAAACCTAGATCAAATATTAATTTTTAGAACTCTTCAAGGAGCATTTAGTGCTCCACTAGTAGCATTAAGTCAGTCTATAATTATACATTCATTTCCAGTAAAGGAGAGAGGTAAAGCAATTTCATGGTGGACTCTAGGGTTATTAGTAGGCCCTCTTATAGGACCAGTTTTAGGCGGTTACCTTACAGAATATTATAACTGGAGATGGGTTTTTTTAATAAATGTTCCTATCGGATTAATTGCTTTTATAGGATGTTATTTTAGTCTTAAAGAAAATACAATTAACAAAAATATTAGCTTTGCATTTAAAAGCTTTATATTTTTAGCTATTGGCGCATCATGTATGCAAGTTTTTCTAGATAGAGGACAAATATTAGATTGGTTTTCGTCAGAAATTATTACTTACCTAGCTATTATAGCAATGATATTTTTATTACTATTTATAGTACAATTTTTTATGAAAAATAGTAAAACATTATTTCCAAAAGAATTATTTAAAGATATAAATTATGTAGGAGGCATAATATTTACATTTCTATTTGGTATTATTTTAGTACCTCCTTTTATAATGATCCCTGATTTCTTAGATTCTTTGGGAGGTTATCCTTCAGATAAAATTGGAATAGTTTTAACATTTAGTGGAGTTGGTGGATTAATTGGGACTTTAATATCAGCTAGAATTATAGTTTTTGAATATTATAGAACTTTTATGATTATTGGGTTGTTAATATATATGTTTGGACAATACCAAATGACCTTATGGACTTCTGATATAAGTATTTATAATATGATGATAAATGGAGTTATTAGAGGAATCGGTATTGGTTTTTTCTATCCTGCTATGGCAACAGTAACTTATGTTACTCTTCCTGCAAAATTAAGAGATCACGGGGCAAGTTTTTTTCAATTTACAAGAAATGCAGGATCTGCAGTTGCAATCGCAATCCTTGTGGTATTAATGGATCGATATAACAAAATAAATATTGATGAACTTAGCTCTAGAATTACATCAAGTTATCAAAATACTAATGGTATAAATAATACTTATCCTATCCCACCTTTAGATGTAAATAATACAAATTACTTTATCAACTTGATTACGGAGGAATCTCATATGATCTCTTTAATAAATGTTTTTGCCATACTCGCATTATTACCATTGATATTTTTTCCATTTTTTTTATTATTTAAAATTAAAAAGTAAAGTTTAATTATGAAAAATAAATTTATTCCAAATAATATTAATTCCTATAAAGATATATTTGAAGAAAAGGTTAGATGGGGAGATACGGATGGATATAATCACGTAAATAATGTTTCTATTTCCAGATACTTTGAGAGTGCAAGAGTAAATATTATTAGAAACCTAGAAACTGATAAATATAGTTTTGTACTGGTACATTTCAATATTGATTATTTAGATCAGATTTTTTATCCAAGTATTATAAATATTGGAACTTCCTTAAAAAGAGTAGGAAATAAATCAATAACTTTTGATCAAGCTATATTTGTAGATAATAAATGTAAATCAATAGCACAAAGTATTTTAGCTTATGCTGATATAAAAGAAAAAAAATCTTATAATATTACAGAGATAACTAAAAAACACTTATTAGATAAATATGGGGCGAGTGACGAGATTTGAACCCGCGACCCTCGGTACCACAAACCGATGCTCTAACCAACTGAGCTACACCCGCCATATTTTAATAAATTAATACTAGATAATTTAAATTTTAACAATTTTAATTAAAAAAAAATATTATATTTCAAGATATTGACTAAATTTTAAGCATCTGTGATTATTATTGCGACATATTTAATTTAATATGATATTGTATTTAAAGTTATTGTTAGAATACATAATGTTTAAATATTGGCACAAAACATGCTTTATTAAGAAATATGTATTTAACAATTGGAGTAATATAATGAAAAAAATTGAAGCAATAATTAAACCATTTAAATTAGATGAAGTTAAAGATGCCCTTCAAGAAGTAGGTGTTCATGGAATTACAGTTACAGAAGCGAAAGGTTTTGGAAGGCAAAAAGGTCATACTGAGTTGTATAGAGGAGCTGAGTATGTCGTAGATTTCTTACCAAAATTAAAATTAGATATCATAATAGCTGATGATTTACTGGAACAAACTATTGAAGCTATTCAAAAATCTGCTCACACTGGAAGAATTGGTGATGGTAAAATTTTTGTTACAAATATCGACCAAGCAATCAGAATTCGTACTGGTGAAACAGGCGATACAGCAATATAAATTATAATAAGGAAATAAGAAAATGGCTAAAAAAACAAATAAATCATCAAAAAACACTGCTAAATCTATAATGAAAATGATTTCTGATAAAGATGTAGCATTTGTTGATTTTAGATTTACTGACCCTAGAGGTAAATGGCAACATACCGCCCAAACAGCAAGCTCTATTTCAGAGGATTTGTTAAATGAAGGTATTATGTTTGATGGATCTTCTATTGCTGGCTGGAAAGCAATAAATGAATCTGATATGATACTAAAACCTGATTTTAATAGCGCAGTTTTAGATCCATTTACAGCTCAACCAAGTCTAATCTTATTTTGCGATATAATTGAACCAAGCACTGGAAAAAGATATGATAGGGACCCAAGATCAACTGCTATAAGAGCTGAAGAATATCTTTCAAAATCTGGAATTGGAGATCAAGTTTATTTTGGTCCCGAAGCAGAATTTTTTGTATTTGATGACGTAAAGTGGAATGTTTCTCAAAATAATACAGGTTATCAAATTGATTCTGAAGAAGGTCCATATAATTCTGATGCTGAGTTTGATGGAGGAAATATAGGGCATAGACCAGCTATTAAAGGAGGTTATTTTCCAGTACCTCCAGTAGATTCTATGACTGATATAAGAGCAGAGATGGTTACATCTATGATGGAAATGGGTTTGCCTATGGAAAAACATCATCATGAAGTTGCTCCGTCTCAAAATGAATTAGGGTTTCAATTTGGCCCTATGACAAAAACTGCTGATTGGTTGCAAATTTATAAATATTGTGTACATATGGTTGCACATTCCTATGGCAAAACAGCTACTTTTATGCCTAAACCAATAGTAGATGATAATGGATCAGGTATGCATTGTCATCAGTCAATTTGGAAAGGTAATAAACCTCTATTTGCAGGCAACGGTTATGCAGGATTAAGTGATAATTGTCTTTATTATATAGGAGGCATTATTAAGCATGCTAAAGCTATAAATGCATTTACGAATGCAAGCACTAACTCTTATAAACGTCTAGTTCCTGGTTTTGAGGCTCCGGTATTATTAGCATACTCTGCTAGAAACAGATCGGCTTCATGTAGAATTCCATATGGAACTAGTAAAAATGCTAAACGTGTTGAGATTAGATTCCCAGATCCTTCAGCTAATCCTTATTTAGCTTTCTCAGCAATGCTTATGGCTGGAATTGATGGCATTAAGAATAAAATACATCCAGGAGATCCACTAGATAAGAATTTATATGACTTAAGTGAAAAAGAACTTTCAAAAGTTCCTACAGTTTCTGCGAGTTTGTCAGAAGCATTATCAGCATTAAATAAAGATAGAGAATTTTTACTTCAAGGAGATGTATTCAGTAATGATCAAATTGATGGATATATTGAATTGAAGAAAGAAGAAGCAGATAAAGTAGATTATACTCCACATCCAGTAGAATTTGACTTGTACTATTCTGTTTAATTTAGATTATATACAGCTACAAATTAATAATTTGTAGCTGTATCTATATGTAGTATTTTAATAATCATAAAATACTAAATATTCCTTGAATAATCGTATTTAGAATATTATGTTAAGGCATGCTGGACTTATTTGATAAAAAGCCTAAAAAAAAATCATCATATGATGCTAAAGATATAGAATTATTAGAAGGCCTAGAACCTGTAAGACAAAGACCAGGAATGTATATTGGAGGAACGGATAAAAAATCTCTCCATCATTTAGCTTCAGAAATAATAGATAATTCTATGGATGAAGCTGTGGCAGGCCATGCTTCAATAATAGATATAACACTGGAAGAAGGAAATAAACTATGTATCAAAGATAATGGTAGAGGTATTCCAGTTGAGGAACATCCTAAAAGACCTGGTATATCTACTTTAGAGGTTATCTGTACTACTTTACATTCGGGAGGAAAGTTTAATTCCAAAGCATATAATACCTCTGGAGGGCTACATGGGGTTGGATTATCTGTAGTTAATGCACTATCCTCTGAATTAACCGTTCTAGTTTATAGAGATGGCTTTTTGTGGAAACAAAGATTTGAACAAGGTAAGCCTAAAAATAAAATACAAAAATTAGAAGAATCTAAGAAAAAAGGTACATACATTGAGTTTATACCTGATACTAATATTTTTGGAAAGGAAATTAAATTTGATTCTAAAATACTAAGAAAAATGGCTGAATCTAAAGCTTATTTATTTAAAGGTGTAACAATTAATTGGAGATTAAATAAAGATGATAAGAATTTAAATGAAAAAGCTACATTTAAGTTTCCAAACGGCATTAAAGATTACTTATCAAATAAAATAAATGATAAAGAACTATTAGTTAATGAAATATTTTATGGCCAGACACAATTAGAAACTTCAGAAGAAACAATAGAATGGGCTGTGAGTTGGCCGATACAATTAGAAGGTAAATTTGATAGTTTTTGCAACACTATACCTACTATAGAAGGAGGAAGTCATGAAAATGGGTTTAAATTAGGCCTAACCAAAGCCTTGAAATCATTTGGCGACATTAATAATGTAAAAAAAGCTGCTAAGATAACTTCTGACGACATATTAGGTAGATCATTTTCAATTATTTCAGTTTTTTTAAAACATCCCCAATTTCAGGGACAAACCAAAGAAAAGCTCTCATCTCCTAATGCACAAAAGTTTATTGAAACAAATCTTAAAGATCATTTCGAATTATGGTTAAATAATAACCTAGATGTAGGAAAATTTTTATTAAATGAAGCCATAGGTAGATCAGAAGAACGAATAAGAAGAAAAAAAGAAAAAGAGGATAAAAAAGCAAGTTTAGTAAAAAAAATTAACTTACCTGGAAAATTAGCTGATTGTAGTCAAAAAAATTCTGAAGGAACAGAATTATTTATTGTTGAAGGAGATTCTGCTGGAGGGTCTGCTAAACAAGCAAGAAATAGAGACAGACAAGCAATATTAGCTTTAAGAGGAAAAATTCTAAATGTAGCCTCAGCTACGAATGAAAAAATGAATCAAAATAAAGAATTGTCTGATTTAAAAAAGACATTAGGTTGTGGAACTAAAGAAAATTTTCAATTAGAAAAATTACGGTATGAAAAGATTATTATCATGTGTGATGCGGATGTAGACGGAGCACATATAACATCATTATTATTGACATTTTTTTTCCAAGAAATGCCTGGTATAATAGCAGCTGGAAAATTATTTTTAGCCCAACCTCCATTATATAGAATTTCGTCAAAAGATATTACTTTATATGCAACAGATGATGAGCATAAAGATAAAATTATAAAAAATAATTTTAAATCTAATCAAAAAATAGATATCAGTAGGTTCAAAGGACTCGGAGAAATGCCATCTAAACAGTTAAAAGAAACAACTATGGATATGAATAATAGGACACTTTTAAAAATTGATTTGTTGAAAGAAAATATTCCTAATACTTTTGATTTTGTTGATAGTGTAATGGGAAAAAACCCTGAAAAAAGGCTTAGATTTATTCAAGACAAAGTTAAAGCTAATGAAGTAAATTTTGTTGAATAAATTTTCTTTATTAAATATTTGCTACTTTAAAATTATAAATTAATATAAAATTCTTAACATTTAAATAGGGTTATTAATTATGATTGAAAAATTAGATTTATTTATTAAAAATGGAAGCGTTGTACTTGGTGATAAAATTGAAAAATTAAATATTGGAGTAACAAAAAATAAAATAACCCTTATTAGCTCATCATCTAATTATTCTGCTAAGAAAATTATAAATGCTAATCATCTGCACGTTCTACCAGGTGTAATTGATAGTCAAGTACATTTTAGAGAACCAGGTTCTGAATATAAAGAAGATTTACATACTGGATCTAAAGGAGCAATTTTAGGAGGAGTAACAAGTGTATTTGAAATGCCTAATACCTACCCTCCTACTGCAACAAAAAAATTACTTAATGATAAATTTAAGTTAGCAAAAAATAGAATGTGGTCTAATTATGCTTTTTTTGGAGGTGCCACCGGAAAAAATATTGACAAATTAAGTAGTTTAGAAAAAGTTCCAGGCTGTTGTGGTATTAAAATATTTATGGGATCATCTACAGGAAATTTATTAGTTCCAGATGATGAAACCTTATATAAGGTACTTTCAAGTAGAAACTATAGAGTTGCCGTGCATGCAGAAGACGAAGAAAGATTAAATAAAAGAAAAAAATTAATTACAGAGCCCAGCGTTCATTTCCATACAGTATGGAGAGATGAGTTAACAGCTATTCAGGCCACAAAAAGAGTAATTAAAGCAGCAAAAAAAACAAAAAAACCAGTGCATATCCTCCATATAACGACAGAACAAGAGGTAGATATTATTAAAAAAAATAAAAAATATATTAGTATGGAAGTTACTCCACAACATTTAACACTTTCTGCTCCAGATTGTTACGATGAAATTGGTACATACGCACAAATGAATCCTCCAATCAGAGAAATCAAGCACCAAAAGGCGCTATGGAAAGGTATAACAGAAAATGTAGTTGATGTTATTGGTTCTGATCATGCACCACATACAAAAGAAGAAAAAAATAATACTTATCCTAATACACCTTCTGGAATGCCAGGCGTGCAAACTCTTTTACCAATTATGTTAAATCATGTGAATAATAGAAAATTGAGCTTAAATAAATTATGCAAATTAATATCTACTAACCCCGCAACACTTTACAAAGCTAAAAATAAAGGAGAAATCAAACTTAATTATGATGCTGATATAACCATAGTAGACTTAAAAAAATCTAAAACAATTACAAATAAGCAAATGGCCACAAAATCTGGGTGGACACCATATGACGGAAAAAAAGTTACGGGTTGGCCAATCATGACTATAGTTAACGGTTCATTAGTAATGAAGAATGGAAAAGTAATAGGAGATCCAATAGGAAAGCCTATAATATTTGAAAGAGAATAGATGAAATGCTTAATACATAATATTAAGATGTTCATACTAACTAATATTATATTTTTAGTTACGCACTCGCTTACCAACGCTCAAGAAATATATGAAAGTTTTTCAATTAATTCAGATTTCAAAGAGATAGCCTTTGTAACTAATTATAATGAATACGTAAGTGGTGTTATTCAAATTATTTCAACAAATAAAATCTTTGGAGAATACAATTCAATTAAACTATATAAGTTTAGTGAAAGTGATTTTAATGAAAGTTTATGGTTAGAAGAAAGACTTGAGAATGAAATTAAATATATAGGGGATGTAGAAAGATTATTAAGATCTGAGGACAGCCCTTTAAATGATAGTGTTTTTGAGTATGCGAAATCATCATTACCAAATATTGATGACACAATCAAAAAAGCTGCTTTTGAACCTATGTGGTTTTGCGAACATATAAAACAAGGATATAATAAAGAAGGTAAGTATCTTCAACTTTCTTGTTTATTTCCTCTGGGAATGTTTAAATATTATATGACTTTAAGGCTTCAAAAAATTGGTAAGATACATTATTATAAGTTAATCACTGCGCTAAATAATAAAAGATTTAAAAACATTATAGATATTGCTGACTCTTTTGAATTAAAATAATAAGGAAAATTTATGAATTTTACTGATAAGATACTTAAAGATATAGATAAACAAGATGTAAGAACTTCTACCTGGTCTGATATATTTTTATTAGATGAACAATTAACTACAGAAGAAAATATGATTAAAGATGCTGCTAATTCTTATGCACAAGACAAATTAATGCCTAGAGTATTGGATAACAATCGAAATGAAACCTTTGATAAAAATATTTTTAGAGAAATGGGAGATTTGGGCTTATTGGGAGCGACTATTACAGGATATGATTGTCCTGGTGTGTCTTATGTTGCTTACGGTTTAATAGCAAGAGAAATTGAAAGAGTTGACTCAAGTTATAGATCATGTATGAGTGTGCAATCTAGTTTAGTAATGCATCCAATATATACTTTTGGGTCTGAGTCACAAAAGCAACGTTTTTTACCTAAACTTGCAAGCGGAGAATTAATTGGAGCATTTGGATTAACTGAACCAAACCATGGGTCAGATCCAGGTAACATGGAAACAAAATCTGTTAGCACAAAAGGAGGTTATATATTAAATGGATCAAAAAACTGGATAACAAATTCACCTATAGCTGACGTTTTAATAATTTGGGCAAAAGATGAAAGCAATATTTTACGAGGCTACATAATAGAAAGAGATTTCAAAGGATTAGAGACTCCTGCAATTAAAGGAAAATTTTCATTAAGGTCTTCAACAACAGGAATGATTCATTTATCTGATGTTTTTGTTCCAGAAGAAAATGTTTTACCGGATGTAAAATCATTCAAAGGACCTTTTTCATGCTTAGATTCTGCTAGATATGGCATTGCATGGGGAGCGCTTGGTGCTGCTGAATTTTGCTGGCATGCTGCATTACAATATACTATGGATAGAATGCAATTTAAAAAACCATTAGCTGCAAATCAATTAATTCAAAAAAAATTAGCTGATATGCAGACAGAAATATCTCTTGCATTACAAGGTGCATTAAGAGTAGGACGTTTAAAAGATGAAGGAAGATCTACACCTGACATGGTATCTCTAGTAAAACGCAATAGTACCGGCAAAGCAATTGATATAGCAAGAATGGCAAGAGATATGCATGGAGCAAATGGGGTAAGTGATGAATACCATATTATAAGACACGTTATGAATTTAGAAGCAGTTAATACATATGAGGGCACTCACGATATTCATGCATTAATTTTAGGTAGAAGTCAGACAGGAATTTCTGCCTTTTAATTCTTTTCAATCATTTTAATTATTGCTGTATAATCAAGTTCACCATTACCAGACTCTGTAAATTGTTTGTATAATTTTTGAGTTAAAGCACCTAGCGGAGTTTCCAAATTTACAGATGACGCTGAATCTTGAGCTAATGTGAGATCTTTTAACATCATACTCGCAGCAAAACCTGGTTTGTAATTATTATTAGCAGCAGCAGTTTCTATAATTCCTGCTACTGGCAAATGATTTAACATTGCCCAAGACATACCTGTTGCTTTAGAACTTATTTCAAAAAATGTATTTAAATCCAATCCTAACTTTTTTGCCATAGTAAACGATTCACTTAAAGCGACCATTGTAGTTCCTAAAATCATATTATTACAAATTTTTGCTGCTTGTCCTGCTCCAACATCACCTGCATGAACAACCTTTTTACCCATATTTAATAATAATGGTGATATTAAATTAAATTCATCTTCACCCGCTCCTACCATAAAAGTCAATGTACCATTGTCTGCCCCTACTACTCCGCCTGAAACAGGTGCATCCAAAATTAATAAACCCTCTATTTTTGCTTTTTTTTCTACCTCTCTTAAACTGTTCATATCAATAGTAGAACAATCAATCAAAATTGTATTAGGTTTAACATTATTAATTACTCCTTTATCACCTAAGTAAACATCCTTAACATGTTTTCCCTCTGGTAACATTGTAATCACTACTTCAACACTCTCTACTGCATCTTCAATACTATTATGGGTTACAAAATTGTATTCCTCTAATTCACTCATAGCTTCAGCATTTACATCATATATATGAACTTCATGATTTGCATTTAACAAATTTAGAGCCATACCTTTTCCCATATTTCCCAATCCTAAAAAAGCTATTTTCATAAATATTCCTCTCTATAAAATTAAATCGTTTGAACCTAAAGATTTAAAATGATCATCTATAATATCGTCACTTATATTTTCTAAACTACTAGGGTTCCATTTTGGACTATAATCTTTATCTACTAAAACAGACCTAACACCTTCATAAAAGTCATGCCCATTCATACAGCCTTGGGACATCCTATATTCCATAGTTAAATCCTCAGATAATGTCATATTTTTTGCTAATCTTATTTGCTTTAAAGTAATTTTTAAACTGGTAGGTGACATTTTATTAATTAAATCTATTGTCTCTTTTGACCATTCGTTATTTTTACCCCTTAACGCCTCAATAATTTCCTCTATTGAATTAAATTTAAAACAATTATTAATATCATTGACATACTTGGGTAAATATACTGGTTCAGTTTTTACAGATAAGTCTTTAGCGATGCTAAACATATCCTCCTCGTTTTCTAATAGGCTTAATTCTTGTTCTATTTTTTCAAAATCAGACCTTTTGACGCATTGATTTGCAAGACCTAAAAATATTAAATCTGCAGTCTTTACTCTTTTTCCCGTAAGTGCCAAATATAATCCAAGGTCTCCCTCTAAATTTGATAAAATCTTTCCAGCTCCAACATCAGGAAATAGACCAATTGCAGTCTCAGGCATAGCAAATGTTACATTTTCAGATGCAATTACTAGATCTCCATGCATTGCTAATCCTACACCTCCACCCATGCAAATACCGTGAACCAAGGATATAATTGGTTTTTCAAAAGTTCTAATTTTATAATTTAATTTATATTCCTCATAAAAAAAATTTTTTCTTAAAGTATTAGAATCTGTAAATTTTTCTTCATAAAAACTTTTTACATCCCCGCCAGCACAAAATGCTTTATCTCCTTCTCCTTTAAAAATTATCATTTTAATACTGTTATTAGTCTCTACATCCTTCAAAATAGCATCTATTTCTTTTATCATTTCAAAATTTAAAGTGTTTAAATACTGAGGTCTATTTAAATTAATGATAGCCGCATTTTTATTTTTATAGTAATCAATAGCCATTTTTTTTTACCTATTTTCTAATAATTTTCTGGAAATTATAACTCTCATTATTTCATTTGTTCCTTCTAATATTTGATGAACTCTAAGGTCCCTTAAGTATCTTTCAATTTCATATTCCGATAAATAACCATAGCCACCATGTAATTGTAATGCTTGGTTGCATATATCAAACCCGATATCGGTAGCAAACCTTTTTGCCATAGCACATGCCTTAGTGGTATTTTGCCCATCATTATCTAATTCGTATGCTGCTTTTAATATCATAAGTTTAGCAGCCTCTAATTGAGTTGACATATCTGCTAACTTAAATTGTGTAGCCTGAAAATCAGATATTTTTTTTCCAAATTGTCTTCTTTCATTAACATAATTCAAAGATTTTTCTAAGCAAACCTTTGCTGCCCCTATAGAACAAGAAGCTATATTAATCCTGCCTCCATCTAACCCTTGCATTGCAATTTTAAAACCATCTCCTTCATTGCCTATTAAATTTTTTATAGGAACTTTACAATTCTCAAAAATAACTTGAGCCGTAGGTTGAGAATTCCAACCCATTTTTTTTTCTAACTTTCCAAATGATAAACCTTTAGTATCTTTTTCAATAATTAAACACGAAATTCCATTAGCCCCAGAATCTCCAGTTCTTACCATGGTTAAATAGATATCCGATAAACTTGCACCAGAAATAAAAGATTTTGTTCCATTAATGACATAAAAATCTCCTTCCTTTTTTGCAACGGTAGATAAAGAACCAGCATCAGAGCCAGAACCTGGTTCAGTCAGACAATAGGAAGCTATAAATTCCATAGAAATTAATTTCTTTAATACACCTTCAAAGTGATAATTATTTCCATATTTAGATATCATCCAAGAGGCCATATTATGGATTGATAAAAATGCAGCAGTAGAAGGACATGCAGTAGATAATTCTTCAAAAATTAATGCTGCATCCAACCTTCCTAAGCCAGTGCCTCCAAGTTTTTCATCTATAAAAATTCCTGCCAATCCAAGCGTTGCAGCTTCCTTTAATACATTAACCGGTAAAAATTTTTCTTCATCCCAATCTTTAGCATATGGCGCCATTTTTTCATCTGCAAATGTTCTAACCATATTAGTAAAAGCTATTTGATCATTACTTAGAGAAAAATTCATTTACTACTCCATTTCATAAACAATCATAATATCTTGACTTAAATATTTAATAAGATACAAGAATTTTGTAAAATAATACTATTATAATATAGTAATTTAATTTATTGGGAAATATTTTATGGCTAATAATAATTATACAGGTGCTTCTTTTCCATTAACAAGGATGAGAAGAAATAGATTAAAAGACTGGAGCAGAAGATTAATAAAAGAACATACTCTTACAGTTAATGATTTGATTTGGCCTATTTTTGTAACAGCTAATAAAAAAACAGAAATATCTTCTATGCCAGGCATAAATAGAATACCTCTTAAAGAAATTTCAAATTATGTTAAGAAAGCTCAAAATATTGGAATTCCTGCTATAGCCTTGTTTCCAGAAACAGATCCAAATTTGAAAGATGATATAGGTTCGGAGGCTTTAAACAATAACAACTTAATATGTGAAGCAACGAGGCTTATTAAAAATAATTGCAAATCTATAGGAATCATTACTGACGTTGCACTTGATCCTTATACAAATCACGGACACGACGGTATTATTGAAAAAGACGAAATTTTAAATGATGAAACTTTAGAAATTTTAGGCCAACAAGCCTTAAATCAAGCTTCAGCAGGTGCAGATATCATTGCTCCTAGTGATATGATGGATGGAAGAGTTCAACATATTAGAAAATTACTCGACAAGAATAATTTTAAAAATGTTCAAATAATGTCATATGCTGCTAAATATGCTTCAAATTTTTATGGTCCTTTTAGAAATGCTATTGGTTCTGATAAAAATTTAAGTAAAAAATCTAAGAAAAGTTATCAAATGGATTATTCTAATAGTGACGAAGCAATAAGAGAAGTGCAGTTAGATATAAATGAAGGAGCTGACCTAATTATGATAAAACCAGGTATGCCCTATTTAGATATTATTTATAAAATTAAATCAGAACTTAAAATGCCAACTTACGCTTATCAAGTTTCAGGTGAATATTCTATGATAAAAAATGCAATAAATTCAAATTACTTATCCAAAAATACAATTATTGAAGCTTTAACTTGCTTCAAAAGGGCTGGAGCTGATGGCATTCTTACATATTTTGCCTTAGAAGCTGCTATGATGTTAAAAGATGAAAAATAATAATATGCATGAATTCTCAATAGCCCCTATGATGGATAGAACAGACTTACATTATAGAAACCTGATGAGATTAATTAGTAAGAATATTATTTTATATACTGAAATGATTCATGCTAATGCAATTTTACATGATAAATTTAATCGATTTAAAATAGAAAATGAATGCAAAGGACCGACGGTATTACAGATAGGGTGCTCCGATCCACAGCAAGCATCAAAATTATCAAAAGTCATTAAAAACTCTAATTTTAAATATATAAACTTAAATTGCGGTTGCCCTTCTGATAAAGTTATAAAAGGTGACTTTGGTGCGATTTTAATGAAAAAACCAATATTAGTAGCAGAAATTATTGACGCTTTACAAGAACACACAAATATTCCTATTACAATCAAAACACGAATTGGAGTAGATAATTTTGATAATGAGGAATTTTTATATAATTTTATCAATATCACTCATAAGAAAAACATAAGTTCATATATAATACATGCTAGAAAAGCTATATTGAAAGGTCTAACGCCGCATGAGAATAGAACTATTCCACCTCTAAACTACGAAAGAGTTAAATATATTAAAAATTCATTTAAACAACTAAAATTTACTATTAATGGAGGTATAAATAGCCTCAAAGAATCTAAAAAATTATTAAAAACTTATGATGGAGTAATGGTTGGGAGATATGCCTGGGATAATCCATGGGAATTTATAAAAACAGATAGTGTTATTTTTGGAGATAAATACGTTGAACAAACTAGAACAGAAATATTAGAAAAGTACTTAAATTACTCTCAAAAATATTTAAAACTAGGTCATTCTCCTCGAAGAATTATTAAACCTTTATTTAACCTTTTGTATTCATGCGACGGAAGTAGATATTGGAAACAGGAATTAAATAATGTTGCCAATAATAAAAAGCCATTAGAAGAATTATTAAAAATTATTGATAACATTGAAAGCAAATTAGAATTAGCAGCTTAATCTTAATTAACTTCTTTTTACAAACGAACCAAAGGCTAACATAAAAGCTGGCAAAATAAATAAGTTTAAAATAGTTGAAGAAGTTAAGCCTCCTATAATTATTGCGGCCATAGGTCCCATTATTTCACGACCAGGATTGTCTGCATCCAATGCTATTGGCAGCATAGCTAGTCCTGTCACCAATCCCGTCATTAATATTGATGGTAATCTTTCCTTTGCACCCTTTATAGCTGTATGCTGATTCCAAAATTCCCCTTCTATAAATACTAACCTTTGATAATGAGATACTAACATAATTGAATTTCTTAAGGTAATTCCAAATAAAGTTACAAAACCAACAATAGATCCAATTGATAATAAACCACCAGTGAAAAAGGCAGCAATTAAACCACCTACTAAAGCGAAAGGCAGATTCACCAATATCAAAAAAGTATTTTTTACATTATTAATAGCTATGAAAACTAAAAATAATATACCAATTAAAACTATAAAAGAAATTATAATTAACTCTTTTCTGGCTTCAGCTCCTTCAACTGCTGTGCCAACAATTTTTACATAGACACTAGAATCAAATTTTTCTTTATTAATTATATCTGTAATTTCTTTTATTCCTAACTCAGTAGTGTTGCCTATAACATCAGCAGTAATAATTTGCACTCTCCTACCAGCATCGTGATAAATATTATAACGACCTTGTCCTATAGTAATCTTTGCTAAATCCTTCAATTTAACTAATTTATTATCAATTCCTCTGATTTCAATATTTTCAATATTCGTTATGTGACTTTTAAAGTTATTATCTATTAATGTTAATACCATAGGAATTTTGATAGAATTATGATAAAAATCTCCTATTATAATTCCATCTAATGAAGCATTTATCACAGAATAAAATTCTTCGAGAGAAATATTATATAAATCTAATTTATCTAACTTAGGTTCAATCTCTATCTGCGGTTTACCAAGAACTGATTTAATTTGTATATCTGTTAACAAATTTGACTGCTTTAATTTTAGAAATAATTGATTTGCTACCTTATCTAACTCATCCAAATTATTTCCAAATAATTGGATTACAATGGGTGAAGTAAAACCTGATGAAGTTTCATCTACTCTTTCTATTAAAAAAGAATTTGCCTCGAAAGTAATACCTGGAGTTCTATGCAAAATATTTCGCATTTCATCATAAATATTTTGCTGTTCTTTTCCTGATAAATGATTTAACTCCACTTCAAATTCAGAATAATGACTTCCAAAAGTATCAGCTCCACGTTCTGCCCTTCCGGCCCACTGCGACATAGTTTTTACACCTTCAATGGCTAAAACTTTTTCAGTAATATGATCACCTATTCTCATAGTCTCCTCTAATGAAGTTCCTGTGAGAGATGATGTATGAATCATATAATGCCCTTCTCTTAACTCTGGAAGAAAGCCAATATTAAGTTTGGGAACTAATAATAAACCCAAGCAACAGAATAAAAGTGCTAAAATAGAATTAAATTTTGGATTTAATGAGATAGTATAAATCATTTTTTCATAAATAGGACTTAATATTCTTATTATAAGTGGGTCTTTAGTTTGTTTTAAATTTCTAAAACCTAAACTTGAAAGTGCTGGCGTAATTGTTAATGCAGAAATAAGTGATGAAAATATTGCAAGTATATATGCTATTCCTAATGGAGCAAACATTCTACCAACTACCCCTGATAACATTAATAAAGGAACAAAAACTAACATCACAATTAAAGAAGCATAAATTACAGAACCTCTAACTTCTAATGAGGAACGATATATTACTTTTAATGAATTAACTGGCTTAGCTAATGCTCTATTTTCCCTTAACCTTCTTAAGATATTTTCCACATCAATTATTGCATCATCTACCACTTCACCTAATGCTATGGCTAAACCTCCAATCACCATTATATTAAGTGATGTACCAGTTAATAAAGTCAATATAGCTGCTAGAGTCAAAGATATAGGTATTGCTAATGCTGAAATTAATGCAGCTTTTATATTAGCCATAAAAATAATTAAAATAAATAATACTAAAATACCACCCATTGCTAAATGGTCAATAATACTGTGTAAACTAGTTAATATATAATTAGCAGGCCTAAATATATCTGAATGAATTTGAATATTGTTATTTTCTAATAGTGGACTAAGTTCATTAATAACCATATCCAATCTTTTCGTAACTGCAACTGTATCAGCATTTAACTGACCGATTACCATTAAAAGAACTCCTTTTTCGGTCTCTATACTTGCTTTATTTATTTGTTTACTTTTAGAAAATTTTATTGATGCAATTTCATTTAATTTCCAACTTTTACCATTCTTAGATTTTACTAAAATAGATTCTATTTTTTCTATTGAAACATTTTTTTTAGAAATTACATTTATCTCTTGATTAGTAGTAATAATATTTCCTGTAACTGTTAAATTAACAGAATTTAGTGCTGATAATATGTCTCTTATAGTTAAATCTGTTTTTTTAAAGATATTTTCCTTTAATAAAATTTCTAGTCTTTTTTCGTACCCTCCAAAAATATTTAAGTCTGCAACTCCCTCTGTAGATAATAATGTTGGAGAAACATTATTTTCTATAATGGATCTCACTTCTAATAATGATTTCTCATTAGATGTAAAACCAATAGTCATAATAGTTGCAGCAGAAGATGATAATGGCATAATTTTTGGATGCATTGAACTTTCTGGTAAAATACTACTAACACCATTTAATTTTTCCAATACCATTTGGCTATTTTCAGTTCGATTAGAATTATCCATAAATGTTATGGTAATTACCGAAAGTCCAGCAATAGACTCAGATCTTACATGCATCACTTCTGGTATACCATTTAATAAAGATTCAATAGGTCTAGTTATTAACAATTCGACTTGTTCTGTAGACATTCCTGGTGCTTCTGTTTGAACTACAACTAATTTTGGAGAAAACTCAGGAAAAATATCTAATGAAGTATTAAATAATTTCCATCCACAATAAACTAACAATAAAAAAGCAAATGCAACTACTATGGCTGGCTTGTATATAGAATATCTTATTAAAGGAAATACCATAACAATTAATCGTCATCTTCACGCATTATTTGAGATCTAAACTCTTCCGCCAATAATATTTGACCTCCTTCAACCACTATATTTACTTGACTATATTCAAATGGGACAAAAACTTCATCGTTGTTTTTGTATAATATTTTATCGATTGCTTCTCTTGTATAAATAGATTCATTTTCATTAAAAAAATATACCCATATTTGACCCTGAAAATAAACGAGTGAGCTTTCTGGAATTAAAAATCCAGACACTTTAGTATTAGAGGATGAATGAGCTATTAATTTTTGGCCTGGATTATAATATTTATCAGCAATATAATATAAACCCACTTCACCATGTAGTGTTGTATTTAATGTCCAATATGTTAAAAAATTTAATATTTTATTATCTATAAAATATGAATTCTCTATTTCACAATCTTCTAACAAAATAAAAGAAGCATTTTTATTAATTAAGGAATTATAAAACTTTCTATCAGTTTTAATATCATCCAGAATTAAATCTCCAAATTTTATTTTTATATTATTTAATAAAACTTTAGTTTTTAAGTTTATTTCTTGAATATCTAATTTAACGTTCTCAATA
Source organism: Candidatus Pelagibacterales bacterium (assembly GCA_002715265.1). GTDB lineage: Bacteria > Pseudomonadota > Alphaproteobacteria > TMED109 > TMED109. The sequence goes on along the minus strand of PAYS01000013.1, from coordinate 23,378 downwards.
TTATGTTTTACTTTTTCAATATCTTTTAAAGCAACACTTCCTTGAACTTCATATAATTCAAGTAATCTATCATATTTAGAATTAATATAATTAAGTTTTTCCATCATTTTTTGTAGCTGTAATACTAAAAAATCATACTCGTTTACCATTTTAAAATACGAACTACTAGAAATACTTAAAGCTCTTGAAGTAATATCGTAAGAATTTATTTGATTATCGAATAGAGCAGCGCGTATTCCTGATGACAATATATCCTCTTGATCCATTTTTATGGACATTTTATTATTGAAAATAATAACCCTATCTATTTCATCATCTTCATCTCCATCATCATCATCTTCATCTGTATCATTGATAGAAACTGCACTTTCTTCATTTGAAAAATAATTTGTGTGAAGTAAATTGTTAAGAAAAAAGCCAAAAAATATTCCAACTAATAAGTATATGAAATTTCTCATTTAGTATTTACCTCTATATTATTTAAAATATAATTAATAGGCATAAAAGATGAATCTGGCAAAGTTTTATAACTAATTAAATCATGACCTAATACTTTTTCTAAACTTAAAATAGATTTTAACTTATCAAATTTAGCATTTTCTATAATTTGATAAGCCTTTAAAACATTTAACTCTTCTAATTGCGTATCTAACAAACTTGCATCTCCATTTTCTTGCCTTTTTTTCATTAACTCATATTGTAATTTATTAAATTCATACTTAGAAATAGCAGAGAGATAATGTGACTCAGATATTATTAAATTCGCGTAATTAGTTTGTATTTGATTTAAGGCCAAAGATTGATTTGCGATGAACTTTGCTTTATACAAATCTCTTTTTGCAATTTGTTTTTCTAATTTAGCTGAAATTGTTAAATTATTATTTGGAATAAAAGATCCAGCCAAACTAAATATCAAGTCCGTTTGATCCCATAATAATGCAGGCTTAAATAATATGATCTTATTATTATTTTCAACAACTAGTAATCTTAATTCTGTTTCAACTTTAGCATAGTCTGATAAAGACTTTATAATATCGGCTCTATTCAAAAGTGCATGATTAATATTATTTAAATATACTTCATTATTTATATTGTAATTAAATAAATGTTCATAATTATATATTAAATCTAAAGGTAGTATAAAATCAGCTGGAACTGATAACACACTAGCTAATTTTATTCTAGATGCATGAATATTAGATTTAGACAATATTAAATCATTTTTGTTCACTTCAAGCAATTTCTCAAATTGATTTAGTTCTGTAAAGGGTATAATACCTTTCTCATAATTTTTTAACGCAAGCTGAAAATTTGAAGCTAATTTTTTATTTATTTCTTGCATAATTAACAAATCAGCCTCATGCCTTAATACATCAACAAGACTAAGTAAAATTTCTGATCTTACATTCCATGCAGGATTCAACAAATTTAAAATAATATTTTTAGCATTAATTTTTGCTATATCAATTTTCAAATCTTTAATAGAACTTTTTTGATTGGGAATTTCTATACTTAAACCAAGTGTAAACGGCTTACCTAATGTATGATACTCAAATAAGGGATTAACTATTTTTGGGTAACCTGCCGCAATTATTTGAATTTCCGCGGCTTTTACTCCATATTCTGCCCTCTTAACTTTTAAATTATCATTACTATACAAACCTACCATAACTAATAGCTCTGGTCCCCAGGGATTACCCTCTGTTGGAATGGCTAAATTATGATTATTTAAAAATTCACCTAATTCTTTGTTATTTTTATTAAAATTTATAATTTTACTAACTTCATTCTTTGTATCAATAGTTTCTTCTGATACAAAATCAGTCGTTTTACATGAAGTCATCATAAAACTCATTATAACAAAAAAAATATAAAAAAGATGATTGTGCATATTTTATACTTTCTCTAATAAACGTAATTTAACTGTCATAATTAAGCCTTCTTTATCTCTATTTGATGCAATTACCTCACCATCAAAAGATTTAATAATATTTTTTGCAACATACAGCCCTAATCCATTTCCACCCGACTTACTAAAACCTTCATTAAAAATATTATTTTTATCATTTTGGTTTAATCCAGGTCCGTGATCCATTATACGAATTTCGAGTATATTTATTTTCTTTCTAGTTTCTATAATTATTGGTTTATGTTTGGCATTCCAATACAAACTGTTATCTATAATTGCTGTTAATGCGTCTATTAATTTATTCTTTTCGGCTAAAACACCATATGAATAATCACCTCTATATATAATTTTATGCGATATATACAAGTCTTTTATTATCTGAATTATTTGAGAAAAATCTGTTTGAGGCTTTATGTTCTTACTTCTATAACTATGATAACTCTGCTTGGCTGTATTTAAAGTTGTCTCTATGAAATTGTCCACATTATCCAATATTTGTAATATTTTTATAAAGGAGTTTTTAGCCTCATCTGTCGTCTCAAATTTTTTTTGTGAGTAATACCTAATAGCATTAGTCTTATTTTTTAAATTATGTGCAATATTATTTGCATTTATAAAATTAATTTTAATTCTCTTACTTAAAAAGTTTTGTAAATATAATATAAATAACCCTACAAATATCATACATATTAATAAAGGTGATAATATTGATATTAAAAATTTACCAAGTTTTTCCTCTAGCACATTTGCATCAGTTATTATTTGTATAAAACCTAAAGTATTATTTAGTGAATCTTTTACAGGCAATACTGTAGAAATAATAAAACTATCATATTTTAGATTTGATGAATATACTCTTAACGTACTTATATCTTTATTTGCGCAATAATATTGTGAGCCTAAATTTTCGTCCTTAAATGGCAAAAATGAAAAATCATTACAATTTTCATAAACATTCTTGACTAAGTTATCTTTAATAAAAATAACAATTTTTATAGTAAAATTACCTATTGTTTTTGATAATGGCTTTTCTATAGAAACATAATGACGAATTTCACCTCTCGAGTATTGATGTGTTAATCTATATGTATTAGAAATAATTTTAAATTTACCAATATTATTACTATCAAAATTTATATTTTCTAAAACTTTAATTTCTTCTTTATCAATTTTTTCATCATTAAGAACTCTTGATATAATTTCCATATCATCTTTAAGCACATTATTATATTTATTAACCGTTTCAATTGAGAAATCTTTACTAACTGGACTAAAATAAAGACCACTAATAATAATAGTAGCAAATATCCCAATTAATAAGAATAATGTAGACAAAAAGAAAACTAAAAAAATCCTAATTTTTTCACCATAATTCATACTAGATCTCAATATCTTCATAAAATATACATAATTTAAAAACTAATTCTCAATATTACTATGGCATATCTAACTAATTAAATAAAAGGAGTTATTATGAACAAATTTCTTAATATAAAAAAACAAACATTAATAATTATATTTATTTCATTATTTATGAGTAATTGTGCTTACCATAAAATTGAAAAACTACAAGAAATGCCAGATTCTACAAATAAATTTTCAGAAGAATTATCACATGCTTATTTAAAGTTCGCATTATCTGAAATGAATGAAATGCATGACGAAATAGATGCTGCTTATTTTGCAGATAAAGGAATTAATGCAAAATTAAATAAAAAGGTTTATCCGGAAGAAGTAAAAAATTGGGATATTGCTAATAATTATATAAAGGAAGCAAATGATAAAAGAAATAAAATATTAGATTTCCATAATTCTAAACTATTAAAAAATCATCCACAAATATTAGCAAAAACACAGATTGGTTTTGATTGTTGGTTAGAACAATTAGAAGAAGGTTGGCAAGATGAGCATATTAAAGATTGTTATGAAATGATGAATAATAATTTAAATAAAATGGCAAAAATAATTAGAAATAATAATGATGATAAAAATATTTCATCAAAACCAAAAATAACTAATGAAGAAGCTCAACAAATAAAGGAAATTAAAGAAATAAAAAAAATTACAAATATAGATAATAAACAAAAATTTGAGATATATTTTGCGCATGACAAATTTAAGCTAGATTTTAACCTTCAAAATAAATTAAATGATATTATAAAAAAATATGCAGAGGCAGAAAATACTATCTTTGAAATAATTGGCCATACTGATACATCTGGCACAAAAGAATACAACTTAATTTTATCAAAATTACGTGCCAATTCTGTGAAACAATTTCTATTAAAAAAAGGTTTATCAGCTTATAATATTAGCACATTTTATTATGGTGAAACAAAGCCAAAAATTCAAACAAAGGATGGTATTAAAGAACCACAAAATAGAAGAGTTGAAATTTTTATAAATAATAATAATAAAATTTCTCAACTTTGATCATACTTATAGCCATATGATTGAACTGTTTTAATAGGATTAAAATTCTTATCAATTTTTTTGAATTTATCTCTAATAGATTTTATATGGCTTACAATAGTGTTTTCAAAAGTATCTTCTTGTACATTTTCATCAGTAGCAAATCTGTAAAGTTGAACTTTTGAAAACACCCTATTTTTATTTTTAGCCATATATGAAAGTATTTCAAATTCCATCTTTGTAAAATGAATTTCTATGTCATTTAAATAAACAGTACGAGCATCAAAATTAATAATCATAGGATTTAAATTTAAAATTGCTAAATTTTCTATTTTATTTTTTATATTGTTTTTAATATAATTTGCTAATGAGTCTAAATCATTTTTAAAATCGTTTTTATCTAAAAAAACCTTAGCTTTGGTATATGAAGCTTCCTTTAATATAAATGGGTCTTCAGATTTTTGAGAAGATAAAAATATATAATCTAAGGTAGGCATCACTTTATTTATTCTATTGGCAAGCTTAATACCTGATTTAGGATTATTACCCATATTTATATCCAAAATAGCTATATCTGGATCTATTTGCCTTATTTGTTCAATAATTTCTTCATAATTTTCCATGACAAATAAAATACCGTAGACCTTACAATCATCAATTTTTTCAGGTAATTCATCCTCAAGCAAATTAATCCATATTTGATCATCTTCAATAATAACTATTTTTATCATATAAATATTATTCCTTATCAAAATCTATAGCAATTTTACCTAAATGATTTCCTTTACTCATATATCTTAAAGCCTTTGGTAAATCCTCAAACTTATAAATAGAGTCAATAATGGGTTTAGTATTAGATGAATTAAACTTATTAATCATATCAGTTAACTCTTTTTTATTACCACAAGTAATACCTATTAACCTTGAGGCCTTATAGATGACCCGACCTATAGGCAATTCAGCAATACCTCCTGATAAAACTCCTATGACTCCAATTACTGCACCTATTCTTGAACACTTTATTGATTGTTCTAATGTTTTACTTCCTCCAACTTCAACTATTATATCAGCACCTTTATTATCAGTTACCTCAAGGACTTTTTTCCACCAATTATTATCTTTTTTATAATTAATTACAAAATCAGCCCCAATATTTTTAGCAATTTTCATTCTATCTTCACTTGATGTCGTAGCTACTACTTGAGCATTAAACATTTTAGCTATTTGGATCGCAAATATAGATACACCACCTAAACCTTGAACTAATACAATAGAATCTTTATTAACCTTACCTTCAGTTACTATTGTCCTCCAAGCAGTTAGTGCAGCACATGGTAGAGTAGCCGCCTCCAAACAACTCCATTGATTAGGTGCGTGTACTATATTGTTTTCTTTAAATATCATATATTCTTGCATTACTCCTTGTTCTTTTCCTCCCAGAGATGAAAAAATAGTATTTTCTTTTATATCTCCTGAATCCCAACCTTTAAAAAATGGAGGAATAACAATATCACCTACTTTAAAATTTTTGACATTTTTACCAACATTTTTAACTAATCCTGCTCCATCTGAAATAGGTATAAATGGAGGCTTTCCTCCTGTAGCCCCATACCCTCCATCTATCATAATTAAATCTCTAAAATTTAAAGTAGCAGCTTTCATATTTACAAGTACTTCATTATCTGCCATTGGCATAATATCTTTTGTAGACAAACTTAAATTATCTAAACCTAAATTTTTTACTTCCCATATTTTCATATTTATTTCCTACTTTATAAATTATTTTTATAACTTTTTATTTTTTTTAAAACATTATTCATTTCTACATTTGTTAATAACTTTGGCTTACCAATCATCATTGTAAGTAAATATTGATGAGACAAATTTTCTACTTCTTCAGCTAATTCAAAAGCATTAGCTATATTTGAACCAATAGATACTTGACCATGGTTTGATATTAAACATGCATATCTATTTTTTAGAGCCTGTAATATGTTTACTGATAATTCTCTTGTTCCATAAGTAGCATATTTAGCACATTTAATAGAATTACCACCTGCTAAAGCAACCATATAATGAAAAGATGGAATATTTTTTCTAAATGAAGATAACGCTGTTGAATATGGAGAATGAGCGTGAACTATTGCCTTAACTGTGCTTTTATCTTTATATATATCTTGGTGGAAGCGCCATTCTGACGAAGGATCTAATCCTTCTTTATCATATTTACCATCCAAAGACACAAAAACTATATCCTTAGTTTTTAATTTTTCATACTTAATACCTGATGGCGTAATATAAAAACCTTTTTTATTATTTAAAATTGTTCTTACTGAAATATTACCTGATCTTAGTGGAGATAAATTTGTTAAATTAAGTTTCTTTGCATAATTAATAATTTCTGTTTTAATATTTTTCATTAAACAGTCCTTTTATTCCGTTAGTAGAAGCTTCGCATACTCCTTTATTAGTAATCAATTTGCTTACATATTTATTAGGAGTTACATCAAAACCAGGATTTAAAATATTATTATCTTTATCAATAATTTTTACTACATTAATATTGCCATTATTATCTAAACCTTTAATATGACTAATTTCTTTAGTTGATCTTTCTTCAATATTTATATTATTAACACCATATTCTAATTTAAAATCTATAGTAGATTCAGGCAATGCAACATAAAAAGGAATGTTATTATCAAATGCACATAATGCTTTCATATAAGTACCGATTTTATTACAAACATCTCCATTGCTAGCAGTTCTATCAGACCCTACCAAACACATATCTACCTTACCTTTTTGCATTAAATGGCCTCCAGCGTTATCAACTATTAATGTATTTGGTATCCCATGTTTATTTAATTCCCAACAGGTTAGAGATGCTCCTTGTGATCTAGGGCGAGTTTCATCAACCCAAACATGAACATCAATACCATAATCATACGCTTTATAAATTGGAGCAAGAGCAGTTCCCCAATCTACACACGCCAACCAACCAGCGTTACAATGAGTTAATATATTCACTTTATTTTTTTTAATATTTTTTATTAAATTTAAGCCATGATCTCCTATATCAGAACACTGTTGCACAGAATCTTCTAATAAACTTTTTGATAATTGCCATGAATAATCAAACCTATCATTTTTATTTATAGGTAGAATTTCTTTCATTAAGTTTTCAAGTGCCCATTTTAAGTCCACTGCAGTTGGTCTCGTATTGACTAATTTTTCAAATGCGGAATATATATTTTCATCAGATGGATTATCTTTAATTGCTAATGTCATTCCATAACTAGCTGTCACACCTATTAAGGGAGCTCCTCTAACCATCATATCCTTAATAGCAATTATTGAATCATCTAAATTTTTTATTACTTTTATTTCTAAATTATGAGGCAAAAGTGTCTGATCTATAATTGATACAGTATAATCATTATTATAGTCTATTGATCTAGTATTTATACCATCTACTAACAAATTATATACTCTCCTTTTATATAATGTATTTGAAACCTATTGAAGCATTATATATAAATATAGATGAAAGTATTAATGATAAATGATTTATTTAAGGTTTTAAAATGATACCAAGATATAGTAGACAAGAAATGACATCTATCTGGAGTCCAAAGAATAAATTCCAAACATGGTTAGAAATTGAAAAATATGCTTGTGAGGCTCAAGAAAAATTAGGAGTTATTCCTAAAGGTGTAGCAAAACAAATAGATAAAAAAGGTAAATTTGAGATAAATAAAATAGATAGAATTGAAAAAAAAGTTAAACATGACGTAATAGCATTCTTAACAAACTTAGCTGAACATGTAGGACCAAAAGCAAGATTTATTCATCAAGGTATGACCTCTTCTGATGTATTAGACACATGTTTTAACTATCAACTTAAAGAAGCAGGAAACTTACTAGATCAAGGATTAAATAGGTTATTAAAAGCCTTAAAAAAAAGGGCATTAGCCAGTAAAGACATGATTTGTATAGGAAGAAGCCACGGCATACATGCAGAACCTACTACAATGGGACTTAAATTTGCATATGCTTATGCGGAATTCAAAAGGGCTAAAGATAGATTAAAAATTGCCACTCAAGAAGTGTCTACTTGTAAAATTTCTGGGGCAGTTGGAACGTTTGCGAATATTAGCCCGAAAGTTGAAGAATATGTAGCAAAAAAAATGAAACTTAAAGTAGAGACCATATCGACACAAATTTCTCCTCGAGATAGACATGCAATGTTTTTCTCTACTCTTGGAGTTGTTGCAAGTTCTCTTGAAAGATTATCAATTGAAATTAGGCACCTACAAAGAACCGAAGTTAGAGAAGCTGAAGAAATGTTTACTTCTGGACAAAAGGGTAGTTCTGCAATGCCACATAAAAGAAACCCTATACTAACAGAAAATATTACCGGTTTAGCGAGATTAGTAAGGTCTGCTGTCATTCCTGCCCAAGAAAATGTTGCGTTATGGCATGAAAGAGATATTTCTCATTCATCTGTAGAAAGAATGATAGGGCCAGATTCTACGGTCACATTAGATTTCGCAATTCATCGAATGTCAGGAGTAATTGAAAATCTTGTTCTTTACCCTAATAATATGAAAAAAAACCTAAATCAGTTAAGAGGATTACATTATAGTCAGGGAGTATTATTAGCTCTAACTCAGGCTGGAATGAGTCGCGAGAAAGCATATGAAACAGTACAAAAATCTGCTATGGAGGTTTGGAAAAATAATAAAGATTTTAAAAGTCTTTTAATTAATAATTCTGATGTAAAAAAATATTTATCAAATGAAAGCATAGAAAAGCTATTTGATATTTCTAATCATACCAAGAATGTTAAATATATTTTTGACCGAGTATTTAAAAAATAAATTAATAAAGATTATGCCAAATGTGTACCCTATTGATTTTGTTTCGTCCTGAAAATAAATGGCCATTAATATTAGGAGGAAATAGAGATGAGATGATTAATAGAAATTGGCTCCCTCCAGATAAATATTGGGGGAAAGATATTATTGGAGGTAAAGATCAAGTAGCTGGTGGAACTTGGCTTGGTTTAAATAAAAATGGGATAGTAGCTACAATATTAAACAGATCTAATAGTTTAGGTGTAGATAATAAAAAAGAAAGCCGAGGTAATTTAGTTATAGACGTTCTTAAAAAGAATAATATGAATGATATTATCAGTTATTTGTCAAGTTTGAATGCTACTAATTGGAGACCTTTCAATCTATTTATTGCCAATAATGAAAAGGCAATATGGGTTAAAAATGATAACACTAAAAAACTAAAATTAAATTATATTGATCCAGGCCAACACTTTATTGACAGTCATGACATCAACAGTTTAGATTCTCACCGCTTTAGATATAACCTGAATAATTATAATAAATTATTACCACCTGAACCTGAAAAAAATTTATGGACATCTTGGAAAAATTTTCTTTCAAGTAAAAATTTTCCTGATAACAATCCATTAGCAGCCATAAATATAATAAAAAAAAATAATTATGGAACATTATGTACAAATTTTATTGCGTTACCTAATAGCAACCAGATAAAATTAAAACCTATTTATTTATTTAATGATAATACCAATTTACAAAGTAATTATTATACTGTTAAAACTTGGTAGTTATACGTTGCTCTAATATCTATATTTGATATATTTATAACATACTATTAAAAAGGCAAATATGAAAAAAGATACCAGAAAAGTGTTGTATGAAGGTAAGGCTAAAATTTTATACAAAGGCTCTGAACCAAACACTGTTATTCAATTTTTTAAAGATGATGCTACCGCTTTTAATAATAAAAAACATGCATTAATAGAAGGTAAAGGCATATTAAATAACAAAATTTCAACTTATTTGATGGAAGAAATAAAAAGTATTGGTATTTCTACACATTTTATTAAAAATTTAAATGATCGAGAACAATTAGTTCATGAAGTTAATATTATTCCCATTGAAGTAGTCGTAAGAAATATAGCAGCAGGTTCAATATGTAAAAGGTTTGACCTTAAGGAAGGAGACAAACTACCTAGAACACTAATTGAATATTATTACAAATCAGATAAGTTAAATGATCCTTTAATTTCTGAAGAACATATATGTGCTTTTGGTTGGTCAAATAAAAAAGATCTATTAATAATTAATGATATGTCTCTAAAAATAAATAAGTTTTTATCAGAAATATTTATAAAAGTTGGGATAAGAGTAGTTGACTTCAAATTAGAATTTGGAAAATTAAAAAATAATAGTAATGAAATAGTATTAGCTGATGAATTAAGTCCAGATAACTTTAGATTGTGGGATAAAGATACATCCAAAAAACTTGATAAAGATAGGTTTAGAGAAGACTTAGGAAATTTAACAGACGCTTATCAGGAAGTAGCTGCAAGATTAGGAATTTAGATCAATAAAACATAGAGGTTTATATGAAAGTTCAAATACATACTAGATTAAAAGAAGGAGTATTAGATCCTCAAGGAAAAGCAGTCGAGTCTGCATTAAAAAACCTAGGTTATAAAGAAATTAACAAAATTAGACAAGGAAAACTCTTTGATATTGATGTAGATACTAATGACCCAGTAAAAGCAAAAGAAATTGCAGAAAATATCTGTAAATCTTTGCTTGCTAATCTAGTAATTGAAGATTTTTCTATAGAAGTAATTAAAGAGATATAATTAAAATGAAGTCTTCCATAATAGTATTTCCTGGGTCTAATTGTGATAGAGATGTTGCCGTTGCAATAAAGAATGTTACAAATACGACAGCACAGATGCTTTGGCATAAAGAAACAAGTATAAAAAATACCGATTTAATAATATTACCAGGTGGATTTTCTCATGGAGATTATTTAAGATCTGGATCTATAGCTTCTAGAGCACCTATAATGAAAGAAGTAATTAAATGTGCAAATAATGGTATACCAGTAGTAGGTATATGTAATGGCTTCCAAATACTTACAGAATGCGGACTTCTTCCAGGTGTTTTAATGAGAAATAAAAATATGAATTTCATATGTAAGTATGTGAATTTAATTTCAAAAAATAAAAATTTATGGGTAAAAGATAATGAAATAAATAAAGTAATATCATACCCAGTTGCACATCATGATGGAAATTATTTTGTAAATAAAGATGACCTTGAAATACTAGTTAAAAATAATAGAATTATATTTCAATATTGCTCAAATGACGGAAAAATTGACGAAAAAGCTAATATAAATGGATCGGTTAATAATATTGCGGGTATTACAAATGACAATGGAAATGTTTTAGGAATGATGCCACATCCTGAAAGAGCCATTGATAATCGATTAGGTGGAATTGATGGAATAAATTTTTTTGAAAATATTTTGAATGTTATTGGGACCTAATAATGACTAATGTTAATAATGCAATTGAATTAGGGTTAAATGAAGATGAATTTAATCAAATAATTAAATATCTAGGTCGTATTCCAAATATTACTGAACTTGGTATATTTTCTGCAATGTGGAGTGAGCATTGTTCCTATAAATCATCACGAAAATGGCTAAAAAAACTTCCTACAAAGGAAGAATGGGTAATTCAAGGCCCAGGAGAAAATGCAGGAATAATAGATATAGGAAATGGATTAGCAGCAGTTTTTAAAATGGAAAGTCATAACCATCCTTCATTTATAGAACCATATCAAGGAGCTGCAACAGGTGTAGGAGGAATTATGAGAGATGTTTTTACAATGGGTGCTAGACCAGTTGCAAATATGAATTGCCTAAGATTTGGAAGTCCAAATCATCATAAAACAAAGCATCTATTATCTGGTGTAGTATCTGGTATAGGGGGATATGGAAATTGTATGGGAGTTCCTACTATTGGAGGAGAATGCACATTTGATAAAGGGTATAATGGAAATATTCTTGTAAATGCAATGACAGTAGGAATAGTAAAAAAAGAAAAAATTTTTTATGCAAAAGCAGGAACACCAGGAAGCAAGGTAGTATATGTTGGTGCTAAAACAGGCAGAGACGGTATACATGGAGCATCTATGGCATCAGCAGCTTTTGACACAGATTCTGAAAGTAAGCGACCAACAGTTCAAGTAGGTGATCCATTTACAGAAAAACTTTTATTAGAAGCATGCTTAGAACTTATGAATACAGACTGCATTATTGGTATACAAGATATGGGGGCGGCAGGCTTAACATCGTCTTCAGTAGAAATGGCTGCAAAGGATAATAATGGTATTAAAATTGACTTAGATAAAATTCCGGTAAGAGAAACTAAAATGACTCCTTTTGAAATTATGCTCTCTGAAAGCCAAGAAAGAATGTTAATGGTAATTAAACCAGATTCAGAAAATAAAGCTAAAGAAATATTTAATAAATGGGAACTAGATTTTAGTGTAATTGGAGAAGTAACAGATTCGAGTAAAATTGTTCTTTATTCCAATAATAAAATAGTTGCTGATATTCCACTGGAACCTCTAGCTAATGGATTAATTTATGATAGGCCATATACTGCTAATGATAAACCATTAAGCATTAAATTAAATACAAGTTTTAATTGGGATGACTCATTATTAAAACTATTAGACAACTGTGATTTATGCTCTAGAGAGTGGATATGGCAACAATATGATCATATGGTAATGGGAGATACTATAGGAATGCCTGGAGGAGAAGCAGGTATAGTAAGAATACATGGAACTGATAAAGAGGCTTTAGCTATAACAACTGATTGCACACCTAGGTATTGCGCAGCAAACGCAATGCTCGGTGGAAAACAAGCTGTTGTAGAATCATTCAGGAACTTATGCTCAGTAGGAGCTCAACCACTTGCAATTACTGACTGCTTGAATTTTGGAAACCCTGAAAAACCCGAAGTGATGGGTCAAATTGTTAATGCGATTAATGGAATAAGTGAAGCGTGTAAAGAGCTTTCAATGCCGGTAGTTGCAGGCAATGTTAGTTTATATAATGAAACAGAAGGAAAAAGTATTCCTCCAACACCTCAAATAGGCGCAGTAGGTATTATAAAGAATATCGACAATTCTATTATCAATAATATAGAAAATTATGAGAATAAAGATATCATTATCATAGGTGAGACTAAAGGGCATTTAGAATGTTCATTATTTGCCAAAGAAATTTGCAAAGAAGATGGAGGAGAACCTCCTCCCGTAAACTTAAAAAGTGAATTAATTAAAGGAAAATTTGTATTAAGCCTAATTACAGATGATAAAATTATAGCTTGTAAAGATTTATCTGATGGTGGGTTAGCCATAGCATTAACAGAAATTTGTGTGACTAATGCAATTGGATGCAATATTGTTAATAAGCATAATATAAATATTAATAGATGGTTATTTGGTGAGGACCAAGGAAGGTATATATTAATAGTCGATAAAGCGAATACTAATAGCATAATAGATAAAGCAATAGAAAATAATATATATGCAGAAAATATTGGTCAATTACAAAATGAGTATTTTGAAGTGAATGATGGAAATAATGAGATTAAAAAAATTTCTATTGAAAAGTTATCAAATATAAGAAATAATTGGTTCAAAAATTATTTTTCTACATAAAGAAAAGAGGTAAAGCTATGGCAATGTCTGCAACTGAAATTGAAAACATGATTAAAGAAGCCATGCCTAGTGCTAAAGTTATAATTGAAGATTTACGTGGAGATGGAGATCACTATTCAGCACATGTAATTTCAGCAGAATTTTCTGGAAAATCAAAAATTCAACAACACCAGATGGTATATAAAGCTTTAAAAGGTAAGATGGGTCAACAACTACATGCGTTGGCACTTAAAACTAGTTCAAATGAATAAAAAAAGGAGAAATTATGACAAATTTAGATGATGGAGTAAAAGATAGAATAGAAAAAGAAATTAATGCAAATGATGTTGTATTATTTATGAAAGGCACACCTGTTTTTCCTCAATGTGGTTTTTCTTCAATGGTTTCACAAATTTTAAACCATATAGAAGTAGAGTTTAAAGGAGTGGATGTACTCGCAGAACCTGCATTAAGAGAAGGTATTAAAACCTTTAGTGATTGGCCAACTATTCCTCAATTATATGTAAAAGGTGAATTTGTTGGGGGTTGTGATATAGTTAAAGAAATGTATGAAAGTGGTGAGTTAAAAGAACTATTTTCTAAGTAATAAAAATTATCTAGAATAAAATTCTACTACTAAGTTTGGTTCCATTTCTACTGGGTATGGAATATCAGCTAACTGTGGTATTCGGTTAAAAGTACCTTCCAGTTTGTCTAAATTAGGAACAATGTAATCAGGAATTTCTCTTACTTGACTCTGTGTAGCCTCTACAACAAGAGGATGTTGTTTAGAAGATTCTTTAATTGAAATATTATCTCCAACAGAACATAAATAAGATCTAATAGTTACTCTTTTTCCATTAACCCTAACATGACCATGATTTATTAATTGCCTAGCAGCAAAAATAGTAGGAACTAAATTTAACCTATAAACAATTGCATCTAATCTTCTTTCTAATAAACCAACTAACAACTCACCAGTATCACCTTTTAATGAAGCTGCAGCTTTATAATAACTTCTAAATTGCTTCTCAGAAAGGTTTCCATAATAACCTTTTAATTTTTGTTTTGCTCTTAATTGTATACCATAATCAGAAATTTTTCCTCGTCTTTGCCCGTGCTCTCCTGGTCCATATTCTCTTTTATTAAAAGGGCTTTTAGGTCTTCCCCATAAATTACAGCCTAAGCGTCTATCAATCTTATAATGTGGTTCACTTCTTTTACTCATATTTAATATTTTTCCTAATTACGAAAATTAACAATTAATCTTATGGAATATACAGCTGAAATATATAGTGTCAACTACGATCTTTTAATTCTGCATTAATAAGATTAGAAATAATCCCATGTAATATCCTTAATTCTTGTGAAGTTAAATTGTTTCTCGTAAAAATAGCTTCGATATTATGCAACATACTTTTTCTTTTAGAATCAGGATAAAAAAAATTATTGCTATCTAAAACATTAACTAACCTATCAATAAAAAACTTTAACTCTTCTTTATTTGCATTATTTTCTTTTTTTAAATTATTAAAACCATCAGTTATTAAAATATTTTTTTCTATATTCCATTGATAACACATTGCAAACACAGACATAGATAAATTTATAGAACTAAACTCGCTATTTGTATCTATATTTACAATTACATCGGTTTTAACCAAATCTGAATTATTTAAACCAGACTTTTCACCACCAAATATTATAGCTGTTTTTAATCCCTTTTCATAAAATTTATAAATATTTTTTATAGCTTCTGATGCATCTAAGACTGGTTTATTTATATCTCTTTTTCTAGCTGTAGTTGCAATTATATATGATGTATCTTTAATAGATTCTTCCAAATTATTAAAAACTTCAACTTTAAAGTTTAATTCTTCTAAAGCTCCAGCTGAAGTCGCCGAAGCTTTTCTATTAGGCCATCCATCCCTTGGTTTCACTAAATTTAATTCATTCAATCCAAAATTAAGCATTGCTCTAGCAGAAGATCCTATATTTTCTCCTATTTGAGGCTCTACTAATATTATTTTTGGTAAAAATTTTTTACTCATCGTCAGTAAAAGCATTTGTAATTGGATATCTACGTTCTTTTCCAAAAGACCTTGCTGTTAGTTTTACTCCTGGTGCTGATTGTCTTCTTTTATATTCTGACATTAGAAGTAATTTATAAATTCTTTTAACTAACTTTTCATCATATCCAGATTTAACAATATTAATTATAGAATCTTCTTTTTCAATTATTCTTTGCAAAATGTCATCCAAAACATCATATGGAGGCAAATTATCTTGATCCTTTTGATCAATATTCAATTCAGCAGAAGGCTCTTTATTTATACTATTGACTGGTATACAAATTCCTTTTGGACCCATAAAAAAATCACTAAAATTTTTATTTCTCCATCTTGCAAGATTGTATACATCTGTTTTATATGCATCTTTGAGAACAGTAAAACCACCATTCATATCTCCATAAATAGTCGTATAACCAACACTTATTTCACTTTTATTTCCCGTTGATAAAACCATATTTCCAAATTTATTAGATAAAGCCATTAATAATACGCCTCTAATCCTTGATTGAATATTTTCCTCTGTAGTATCCGACTTTAAACTATTAAATAACGGTGTTAATTCTTTTAAAAACGAATTATTTAAATTATCAATATTAATTGTATCCATTTTAATACCAAGTAAAGTAGAAGTTTCTTTTGCATCATCCAATGAACCTTGAGATGAATATTTAGAAGGCATTCTAATTCCTCTTACTTTTTTACTTCCTAACGCATCAGTAGCTATTGCTGCAGCTAAAGCTGAATCTATACCTCCAGATAAACCCAAAATTACGCCATTAAATTGATTTTTTATTACATAATCCCTTAGGCCAATAACCATTGCTTTATAATCAGACTCTCTACCCATGGATTGAGCCTTTAAATTATTAGTTAAAACCTTAATTTTATCTTGATTTAATTCTAAATCGACAACACACGTTTCTTCTTTCCAATTTGAACATTGAACATGTAACTTAGAATTAGAATTTAATACAAACGATCCTCCATCAAAAACTAATTCATCTTGTCCTCCAACTTGATTAACATATATTAAAGGAAGCTCAGACTCTAATACCCTAGAAACAGCAACTGATAATCTTTCATCTTCCTTATTTTGATCGTAAGGAGATCCATTTATAACAATCAATACTTGTGCCCCTGACTCTATTAAAGTTTCAGTAACATCTTTATGCCACATATCTTCACATATCATTATACCGATTCTAATACCTTTAAACACAACTGGACCAGATACCCTCCCAGTATTAAAAACCCTTACTTCATCAAAAACACCATAATTGGGAAGATGATGTTTATCTACAATTGTAGTTATACCATTATCTATTAAAGCTGCTGAATTCATTAACTTACTATCACTAAACCTAGGATAACCAACTAAAATTGCAGGCCCACCATCTATAGAAAGTTCAATTAGTTTATTTATATAAGATTGTGTAGCGTCAATAAAAGATGGTCGTAATACTAAATCTTCAGGCGGGTAGCCAGTAATACATAATTCAGAAAAAATACACAGATCAACATTATTTAAAGCTGATTTATCTCTATATGATTTAATTAATTTAAAATTATAATCTAAATTTCCTACATGAAAATTTAGCTGACATAAAGAAACTTTTATTTTAGTCACAACAAAACCTCTATATTATTTATCACCAACTGGCAAAAGAAACTCTCTTCCCATTTTTACACGGGTTTTTCCACCATATGCAACAATATCTGCCGTAGCATATGTTTCTGACCAATTTTCTGGCAAATAAGACCCCGTACCTATAATATCTATAGGCGCCTTTACGCTAGCCATTAACTTACATTTTTCGGGACTAAACCCACTTGAAGCAACTATTTTAACTTTATCCCAACCATTATTATCAAGAATTTGCCTTAAATGTATAATAGCAGCAGCACTAACCCCAGTTCCTACCAACCATTTTAATTCTTGTTCAGTTCTAAATGTTCTAATTGCATGGGAAGAATATTGATCAAGTATTTCATAAGACTTAGCTGTATCTAGTCCTTCTACAAAACGTCCTCCATGCGTATCTATTCTTAAAGAAAGATTACCACTTTTTGCAATAGTCTCTAATTCTTCACATACTTCTAATGAATCAGTTATCTCTCTTCCAAAATAATCAATTAAAACAGTCAGTGGTTCATTAGGATAAGTATCTACAAATAATTTAGCTGCATTTACAGTTGATCCAGCGTAACCAACTAATGCATGAGGCATAGTACCAATACCTTTTTCTTTTCCAAAAAAATGAGCTGTTAAATCATTTGCACTGCCTACAAAACCAATAGCTCCTTGTTCTTTTTGCGCCTTACGAGAACCAACTGATGCTCCATAAGCCATTAATTCTTGCATTTCGGCCCCTGCACAGTGCCTAGCATCCATTGCAATAAAAGCTACATTTGCCAAATCACTAGTCATTCCAAATGCATTATAGGCTGCCACGCATGGCCCACCTAACTTTTGTAAGAAAATGGTTTCTAAATCAGCCAAATGAGTAAGTCTTCCAGATAAGTACATTAAAACTTCTCCAGCTCCTACCCATGCTCCTTCTTCAAAGCATTCTTTAATATCTATACTTCCACCGCGGTAATTAATAACTAGGTTAATCCACTCAATAGCTAATTTTGAGCAGTATATAACTGGCCTTCTCATAAATATTGCATAGGTAACATCTACATCACCATGCTTATTAACTACTGATTTAGTTAATTTAAAATAGTGATCAGTCCTTAATTCAATATCACTTTCAAAATCAGACAATGTAATACCTTAAATTTAGATAATAAAAATATTATAACTATACTTTATGTAATAAAATGATAACAGTAAATTTTTACCTATACTTACTTAACTCTTCAGATAGGCGAAAAGCTAATTCTAATCCTTGATTAGCATTTAATCTAGGATCACAATGAGTATGATACCTATCACCTAAATTAGTTTCAGTAATGTGTTGGGCACCACCAACGCATTCTGTTACATCCTGACCTGTCATTTCTAAATGAATGCCGCCAGCATAAGTACCCTCTGCTCTATGTATTTCAAAAAATTGTTCTACCTCATTCATAATATTTTCAAAGGCTCTTGTTTTATANCCCGTTTTAGCTTTAAATGTATTACCATGCATTGGGTCACAAGACCAAACTACTTTCATACCTTCACTATCTACTGCACGCACTAAATTAGGAAGAACATCAGATATTTTATCTTTTCCCATTCGAGAAATTAAAGTTAGTTTACCTGCTTCATTATTAGGATTTAATTTTTGTATTAAAGACAAAATACCATCTTTACTCATAGTAGGACCAATTTTAACTCCAATTGGGTTAGCAATTCCTCTCATAAATTCAACATGAGCTTCATTCAATGCTCTAGTTCTTTCACCAATCCATAACATATGTGACGAACAGTCATAATAATCTCCAGTAATACTATCAATTCTGGTTAAGCTTTGTTCATAACCAAGTAATAAAGCTTCATGAGATGTAAAAAAATCAACTTTTGATACCATATCCGCNGTATTTTTATTTATTCCACAAGCGCTCATAAAATCTAAGCATTCNCCTATTCTATCAGCTATATTTCTATATTTNTCATCCTGTATACTTCCTTCTAAAAACTCTAAATTCCATCTGTGTACTTCATGTAAATCCGCATAACCACCAGTGGCAAAAGCCCTAAGTAGATTTAAAGCTGAAGCTGCTTGACTATATGCATNTAGCATTCTTTCAGGATCAGGTTCTCTTTCTTCTGCTGTAAAATCAATTCCATTTATTATATCACCTAAGTATGATGGAAGTTCCTTTCCTTCTTTAATTTCTGTTGGAGCAGAACGTGGCTTAGCAAATTGTCCTGCAAGTCTCCCTACTTTAATAATAGGAAGTGAAGCTCCATATGTTAATACAGCAGCCATTTGCAATAAAACTCTAAAAGTATCGCGTAAATTATCTGCATTGAACTCTGCAAAAGACTCGGCACAATCACCACCTTGTAATAAAAATGCCTTACCTTCGCATACTTCTGATAATTTTTCTTTTAATGTTCTTGCTTCTCCGGCAAATACTAATGGTGGCAAAGATTTTAATCTGTTTTCAACATCTTCAAGTTTTTNTTTATCTTTATAAACAGGTTGATGTTTAATAGACAAATTTCTCCATGAATCTATNGTCCAATTTTTGCTCATTACTTAATACCTATCAAATTATTAATAATACTGAACAGTATGCATACTGCTTGTTTAATATAATTTCAAGAATTATTATATCATCTTAATGTTACTAGTTCTTCCGCAGCAGTGGGATGAATTCCCATAGTTTCATCAAAATCTTGTTTTGTTGCTCCTATTTTTATTGCTACTGCACAAATTTGGATTATTTCTGGCATGTCATCACCAACTCCATGAATGCCTATTANTTTATTATTAGATTTNGAAACTATCATTTTCATAAAAATCTTAGTATCTTTNCCTCCTAAAGTTTCTTTCATAGGTTTAAATTGTGTTTTATATATTTTTATACCACCAGAATTTTTATATTTTTCTATTGCCTCAGTCTCATTTAAACCCACAACTCCAATAGCTGGTTGAGAAAATACAGCAGACGCAATATTTTTATAATCAATAGTTCTATTCATACCACCAAATAAATTATCTGCCAAAGCATGTCCTTCCGCTATAGCTACAGGAGTTAAATTAACCCTATCAGTAACATCCCCTATGGCGTATATATTATTTACAGTTGTTTTACTTTCATTATTAACAATAATTTGTCCTTTACTACCTGTTTCAATACCATTCTTTAAAAGACTTAATTTAGCAGTATTAGGGACTCTTCCAGTTGCCATTAAAACCTGATTTGTTTCAATTACAGACTCATCAGATAAGTATACTTTAAGACTATGATCTAATTTTTCTATACTTAATATATTTTTTTCAGTTACAATTTTTATATTTTGTTTTTCATATTCTTCAGTAATAAAATGAGATAATTCTTCATCAAATCCCCTTAATAAATATTTTCCCCTATATATTAAAGTAACTTTAGAACCTAATGAATTGAATATTCCAGCAAATTCTAAAGCTATGTAGCCACCTCCATAAATAACAATACTTTTAGGTAAAGAAGGCAGGTCTAATGCTTGATCAGAGTCAATACAATACTCAACACCTGATATATTTGGCATAAAGGGTTTTCCACCAACAGCAATAATAATATTTTTAGTTTTTAATATTTTATCTCCTACNACAATCTCATTACTACTTAAAATATCTCCATAACCATTAAAAATATCTACTTTACTTAATAAACCCATATATATTTTATTCAATCTATCTAATTCTATATTTTTAGCTTTAATTAAACTATTNCAATCATGCTTTGCACCCTGAAATGACCAACCATAACCTTCAGCAGACTTAATTTGTTGTGCAAACTGAGNTCCATAAACTAATAATTTTTTTGGCACACATCCTCTTAGAACACAGGTTCCACCCACTCTTACACTTTCCACAATTGCAACTTTAGCGCCATAATTTGCAGCAATTCTTGCAGCCCTAACACCTCCAGAACCTGCACCAATAACAATTAAATCATATTCTATATTGTTTTTAATTTGATTACTCAACTTACATCCTCTAAATTATTTTTAATTGAACCAATTTTATATGAATAATTAACATGCCATTATNTTTAATTTTTTTATTTACCATTATTTCATTTAATATAAATGCTCAAAATATTACAAAATGTAAAGATACTTATGAATCATATGAAAATAGCATTTGTCTGGAAAAACTAAAAAATGAATTAGTAAATAAGACCTTTACCCTAACTTTATATGATACAAATAATACATTATATGCAAAAAAGAATATATACATAAGCGTATGTAATGTAAATTCAACNGTNTATAGAAATACAAACAATCAAGGACAAATAGACATCCAGTTAACAAAAAAAGAAATTGATAATTGTCCCATTAAAGTAAATATTGAAGTAAAAAGTGAATATGGAATTTGTAAAGGAGGAAACCCAGGTATTGCAAACTGGAATTCATTNGACTTAAGAAATNATATTTATTTTATTTGTAACTAAGAATTTATTTTTATGCACTTAAACAATGAACTTTGAAGATTCTCAATCATATAGTTCTGTTCAATATGGGTGCGTGCATTAGCTCCTACTTCGAACCTTTTATTTTTATTTTTAATTAATTTCTCAATATTATCAGCCATTTGCAAAGAATTATTAATAGGAACTATAAATCCATTTTTAGGACTATTTATAATTTCTAACGGGCCATCACATGAAGTAGAAATTACTGGTAATCCATATGACATTGCCTCAATAATAGTTAAACCAAAAGGCTCAAAATATGACGGTTGGCAAAATATATCTAATTTATTATAAAAATACGACTTATTATTAATCCATCCTACAAATTCTATCTCTGGAGTTTTTGATGCTTTATTTTTTAAATAGTTATATAACTCTCCATCACCAGCTATTAAAGCTTTTAATTTTATATTACGTTCTCTTAAGATTTTTATAGATTCTATAAACTCTTCAAAACCTTTTTTCTTTACNAGTCTTCCAATTGCTCCAATTACTATAACTTTATTATTTGTTTTAATACTAGACTTTGNTATTGCAGGTAAATTAATAATAGCATTTGGACATACCATGCATTTATCTGCATTTATACCGGAATTTATTAATTGATGGCTAATATTTTTATTAACAGTCAAAATTTGGTCAGCGTCTTTATAATACTTAATTTGAGATAACTTACCCGTATGATTTATAGCAATAACTGGTTTATCTGTGTATTTTTTTGAAAATTTTATTAATCTTGCGTTATGCACAAAACAAAAATCAATTAACTTAAATTGCTTTATAAAAAAGTTACTATTAAATATTTTTGAGAAATCATATTGAAATTTATTATATTCTATAATTTTTAATTTAACTTTTTTTTTATCNTGTTCTTTTAAAATAGAGTTTATAGAAGATATAGCAGCAGATTTNTTAGGCAGTAANACACTNACGTTATAATTAAGATTAAGAAACGCCATAACATGCATAGCAATCATCTGTGATATNCCACCTGCNAACAAGTCTGATGAAAAGATTAATATATTTTTATTATGCATCAACTAAATAATTAAGTATCAATACCTGCCATCAATAAATATTTTGTCTCTAAATACTCATCAATACCTTCAGCAGCTCCTTCTCTACCTATACCTGATTCCTTTATACCTCCAAATGGGGCTGCTTCAGTGGAAATTACTCCTGCATTAATACCTACCATGCCATACTCTAGAGCTTCAGCTACTCTATATATTCTCCCTATATCTCTACTATAAAAATAACCTGCTAAACCATAATTAGTATCATTTGCCATTTTAA
>PAYS01000012.1 GCA_002715265.1 Candidatus Pelagibacterales bacterium | reverse complement strand
AATTTATTTAATAATTCTTGTAAAGCACCAAAAGGACATAACCATCCACAAAACAAAGCTCTTCCCCAAATTGGCATACTAATAAGAGCTGCTAAACCTATAATTACAATGGCTGGTTCCGCTAAAAAAGAAGCAAATCCATTTCCATCATATAAGGCTTGTAGCAATGCAGCTAAATGAATAATACTAACTTGGCCTCCCGCTATCCAACCTAACCAAACTAAAATCCATAATAAAAATATAGTTCTTACAAATCCGTGTATCTTTCTATTTTTTACTAGTAAGTCTTTAAAACTTAATAACAATATGGCAATAAAAACCGTAATTATAGATAATATTACTAATATAGACTTATTGTACCAGTTATCTTTCCAATTAAATCTATTTTCATCAAAAATTTTAAAATCTTGATTCTTATTAATATAATTAATAGGTATATTATAATTAATATCAAAGCTTACAAAATTGTTGCCAGTATTATCAGTTTCTTTATCTCCTAAAATAGTATAAATCATTTTTAATTCTTTAGTTGGATCAAAGCTTTCATCTTTTGAAAAATAAAATAAACCTTGCTCTATTAGATCCGGTGCTTTTTTTGCATGATGAAATGGTAATGACTTATACATTATTGGTTTTAACAAATATTCTTTATCATCTTGCAATATTTTAAGACTATAATATGGAGTTTCTGGAAGGTAACTCTCCGTTTTGCTATAAAAAGACATGGGACCTAAAAAACCCACCCAGACTACTAAATCGTTCACATTTCGTCCCGAAACAACATACTGATCATACCAGCGCCTACCTAATATGTTTGCTCCTATCCCTTCAGGGTTTACTATTGCCATAAAAATTTCTGTATAAACTGTGTCTTCTTTTTTTAATCTGGCCGATCTAGGGGCTTTAAATCCTTCTACTAATTCAAATTTATTAACAACATCTCCATTAGTCACTAAACCACTAGATATGGAACCATCATCAATTAATTGTTGCCAATTTTTTTCCGAGTATTCTTCTAAATTTAATATAACTCCTAAATCATCCTGGGATAAAATTATATTTTGATGTCTAGCTACTTTTCTAGCTGCACGCATTACTGCGTCATTCAACAACAAAGAAGTTGTAGTAGTTCTAGAAATGCCATCTACTGAATATAATTCTGATGTATCTCCGGCTGTTCCCCGCATAGATACCTTATCTCCCTCCAAGACAGAATCAGATAAGCCAAGAACTATATTTACTCCTTGTTTAATGTTAACTCCTTGAAGTTGTTCTACAAAATCATCAAGGTCCTCATCCGTTCTGCCCAAAATAGCTATTGGTTCTGTATGCCACATAATTCTAACACCAGTTATATTTCCTAATAAATCTATTCCAGCAATAATATGATAAGGTTTTCTAGAATAACCTAAGCCTTGTACCCAATCATAGGTTTCAAAAAGATAACCATGAAGCTCTCCATCTAAAGATATTTCTGCCAACGGAGGAACATCCAGATCAGGATCATAAATAATTTTCCCAATTTTTGAGTTTTTAGGTAATACAAACTTTTCTAGTTCATGGATCTTGCTAGGTTGTATTTTTTCTGCACCAGATTTACTTTTTAGCTTATAATTTTCATTTATAATTTGGGGTAAAATCCACTCCTTTTTAAGAGTATTTTCTGCTTCATTTTTACTTGAACTTAACATAGTAGGATTTTGAGCAGAAGCATGTTGATAAAAACAAAGAAAAAGAAAAGAAAAAAATATCAGCTTAAAGTTATCAATGATATATTATTCAACCAAAACCCTCCCAACGTTTTAGTATATATGATCAATGATCATATTTCTAAGAAAGCCAACGCTTCCTTCTTCTATAATGCTTTATGTCTTTAAAGCTTTTCTTGCCTTTATCACTAAGGCCTAAATAAAATTCTTTAACATCTTCATTATTTGATAATTCCTCAGCACTGCCTTCCATCACAACACGTCCATTTTCTAAAATATACCCAAAATCTGCCGTTTTTAAAGCCATAGTTGTATTTTGCTCAGCCAGCAAAAAACTCACTGATTCTTTTTTATTCAAATCTTTCACTATGGAAAAAATTTCTTCAACTAATTGAGGGGCCAATCCCATTGAGGGCTCGTCTAATAAAATCATTTTAGGATTGGCCATCAAAGCCCTGCCTATCGCCACCATTTGCTGTTCACCCCCTGAAGTATATCCTGCAGCTGTTTTTCTTCTAGCTTTCAATCGTGGAAAATAATGATAAGCTTTTTCTAATTGTTGATTTATTACAGACCTGCTAGCTTTNGANGTATAAGACCCAGTTAGTAGGTTTTCTTCCACTGATAAGTGCTCGAAGCAATGACGCCCCTCCATTACTTGGATAACCCCTTTTTTAACCAAATCATTACAAGTTAAACGGTCAATCCTTTCTCCNAAATACTCTATNGANCCCTTAGTTACTTCTCCTCTTTCAGCTCTTAACAAATTTGAAACAGCTTTTAAAGTAGTAGATTTTCCTGCTCCATTAGCTCCTAAAAGGGTCACAATAGACCCCTCAGGAACATGAAAAGATACGCCTTTTAAAACCAAAATCACGTGGTCATAAATTACCTCAATATTATTTAACTCCAACATCATTGAGGCATTACTATCCATTACGTTTTTACTTTCAGTTTTCAATAGAAATTCACTCCTCTAGTATTTAATTACAGCCTAAAGTTATATTATTTTGGCTTGCATACGTAGCAGCAGAGGCTTCTATAAGAGGACGCACTAAACTTTGATCTGTTTCCACCCANTCTGATGCAGGCTCAAAAGCAGTNCCGTTCCATCTTTGAAACCTNACTGGAGCTGCACCNTCATGATCTGCACATGTTACCTTAAAATTAGGAATAAAATCTTTAATTCCCATTTTTTCTAGTCTTTCATCAGTCAAGTCTAGATTCTCAATACCCCATCTAACTTGCTCTCCAGACATTGGTTTATTTCCAAATTTNTCTGTAGCTTTAGCTATAGCNTCCACTGTCATTACTCCCATCAACACNCCTACTCTATACATTTGTTGTTTTTCCATTTCTTCTAATGGTCCTGTCGCATTACCCGCCTCATGAACATATTTTACTATATCTTTAAACACCTTATAATGTATGCCAGGATTTATCATAGAGGCACATGAATAACCTATAGCAGCTTTTCCAGGTGGGACAGTATCTTGCTCAGAGCAAGACCATAAAACTCCAACTATTTTATTTGGAGCTATTCTCGCCCTTGCCGCTTCTTTTAAAGATGTCTGACTCATTACGCCCCAACCCCTCAAAACCACATAATCTGGTTTATATCTTCTTACATTTAACCATGTAGCCTTTTGGTCTATTCCAGGATGTGCTACAGGGAAACCTTTTAAATCAAATCCATAAAGCTCCGCTTGTTTTTCTAGAATTGGGCCCGTCTCTTTTCCATAAGCAGAATCATGATATACATTAGCAATTTTTAAACCTTTTAATTTATCTAAACCGCCCTCTAATTCCGCTATATATTTAATTTTTGCTGTAGATAATGACCAATAATTAACCATCAATGGGAAAACCCAAGGGAAAACTCTACCATCCGTAGCATCAGTCCTTCCATAACCCATAGTTATAAGAGGAATTTTATCAACAGCTAATCTATCCAATACAGCATAAGTTGATCCAGTACTTAATGGCTGAAAAACTGTAGCCCCCGCTTCCCCTTTATTTTTTAATCTTTCATAACATTCAATAAAACGGTCAGGCTTATATGCAGTTTCACATTCTTCCCAAGCCAACTTAACATCTCCTACACCGCCATCTCGGGCATTAATCATTTTTAGATAATCTACAAAACCATTTGCCGCTGGCGCTCCATTAACTCCATACGGACCAGTTCTATATGAAGTAATCGGTACAAAATGTTCTCCAGCAAAAGAAGCCGAAACTAGAAATAATACAAAAAAAGAAATTACAGTCGAAATATTTTTATAAACCATCACAATTTACCTCCCTATATNTATTATTATTTTATACTAGTATGGAAATGGCCACAACCTAAGCTTTTCTTTTGCTATCTGCCATAACCTTGCTAAACCATTTGGTTCAACTATAAGAAAAAATATTATAAAAGCACCAAATATCATAAACTCTATATGAGCAATAGTCTCTGTGGATATTGCAGAACCAGTAATTATAGAACCTAAATTATTTAATAAAATAGGAAGCAATATCATAAAACCCGCTCCCAAGAAGGCTCCTGAAACTGAGCCTAAACCACCAATAACTACCATAAATAATATTTCAAAAGACCTCAAAATATCAAAAGCTTGGGGTTCAACTGTTCCTAAAACAATATATGCCCACAATGCCCCCGCCAAACCGCACAAAAATGAAGAAACACCAAATGCTAACAATTTAGTTTTCATAAGGTTGATTCCTATAGCTTCAGCTGCTATATCCATATCTCTAACTGCCATCCAAGCTCGACCTATTTCAGACCTAGCTAAATTACGAACACCGAATGCGCATAAAACTACTATAGTTAAGACTACCAAATATTTACTAAGTGGATTGTCAATAGCAAAACCAAATATAGCCATAGGTGGAGCGGTAATAACTCCTGACGAATCATAATTAGTAAACCATCCAAAATTAGTTAAAAGCCATTCTATAAAAAATTGTGCAGCTAACGTAGCAACAGCAAGGTAAAACCCCTTAATTCTTAATGATGGCAAACCAAATAAAATTCCTACACCTGCTGAACACAAACCTCCCCATATGAAAGCTATTAAAAAAGGAACCTCTGGCACCCTTACCTGCAAATTAAATGCAGCAAAAGCACCTACAGCCATAAAAGCTGCTGTACCTAAGGAAATCTGTCCAGCATAACCNGTCAACACATTTAAACCTAATGCAGCCAATGANAAAGCTAAGAATGGAATCAATATAGAACTTAGCCAATAATCATTAGCAATTAATGGAATNCACACAAAAGCAAAAATCATTAACAAAACCATTGCAACTTTATCTTGAAATATAGGCAATATCGCTTGGTCTGCTTTATAGGTAGTCTTAAATTGGCCTGATTCTCTATATATCATATTAAACTCTCTCTATAATTTTTTCGCCAAATAATCCCTCTGGCCTAATCATTAATACTATTAACGCTAACATGTAAGGAAACCAATTTTCTATTCCATAACCTATATGAGTACCAAGGTAAACTTCAGCTAATTTTTCTCCACATCCAACTATCAGACCTCCAACAATTGCACCCGGCACAGAGGTAAACCCGCCTATAATGAGTACAGGAATTGCTTTCAATGCTACCGTAGAAATGGCAAATTGCACACCTAACTTAGAGCCCCAAACTACACCAGCCACTAGAGCTACCAANCCTGCTGTTGTCCACACATANATCCATATAGTACTCAATGGTATCCCGACTGATAATGCCGCTTGATGATCATCAGCTACCGCTCTTAAAGCTCTTCCGATAACTGTATACCTAAAAAATAATGATAAAACTATAACTAAACCNCCTGCTATTAGAGCCGCCCAAACATCAAACTTATTTATTAAAGCATTCCCAACCTCAAAAGCAGCATATTGGTCAATACCTAAATCTAATACTCCAACATGTGACCCCCATATTAATTGAGCAAAACCCTCAATAAAATAATTTAAACCTATTGTGGCCATAAACAGAATAATTAAGTCTTGATTAACTAGTGGTCTTAAAATCACTCTTTCTATAAAAATGGCAAGCAATATCATTACTCCCATAGTAATAGCTGTAGTGATCAATATAGGTACATCCATTTCTAATAAACGGACAAAGGTTAAAGCTGCAAATAAAACCATTGCACCTTGTGCAAAATTAAAAACTCCAGAAGCTTTAAAGATTAAAACAAAACCTAACGCTACTAAGGAATACATAACTCCAGACAAAAGCCCGCCAATAAGAACCTCAATAAAAAACCAAAAATCCATCACGCGGCTCCTAAATAAGCATCAATAACTTTTTGTTCGGATCTAACCTCATCAGGAGTACCATCTGCTATTTTTATTCCATAATCTAAAACTGCAACTCTATCAGAAATATCCATTACCACGCCCATATCATGCTCTATAAGAACTATAGTAGTCCCAAACTGCTCATTTACATCAAGTATAAATCTACACATATCTTCTTTTTCTTCGACATTCATTCCTGCCATTGGCTCATCTAATAATAATAATTCTGGCTCTAGTGCTAAAGCTCTGCCTAATTCTACTCTCTTTTGCAAACCATATGGCAATCTTGAAACAGGAGTCTTGCGAATAGATTGTATTTCCAAAAAGTCTATTATTTCTTCTGCTTTTTTTCTATGTTCAATTTCTTGACTTTTTCCTGAACCAAAATAAAGCATTTCCAATAACAAATTTCTTTTCATCAAAATATTTCTACCGGTTAAAATATTATCCAAGGCTGACATTCCTCTGAATAATGCAATATTTTGAAACGTTCTAGCTATACCCATTCTCGCTATATCATGCGGGGCTACTTTTTTTCTTATTTTTCCTTTCCATTTAACCAAACCATCTTGGGGAATATATATGCCAGATATAACGTTTAACATGGAAGATTTGCCTGCGCCATTAGGACCTATAATGGCCAAAATTTCCCCTGTAATAATTTTTAAATCAACATCTATAAGAGCTTTCAGGCCTCCAAAAGACAAATTAACCTTTTCTATATCCATCAAATTTTTGTTTTTCTCACTCATGTTGTAATACTTTCTGCAGCATAAACATTTAGATCCATAATTTTTAAATCAGCGCTTATAGAACCTTTTCTTCCATCTTCAAAAGTAACTTCAGTTTCTATAAAACATTTTTCATTTTCGCTATACAAAGCTTCTACTAACTTACCATAACGGTCTGATATCAAACCTCTTCTCACTTTATTCGTTCTTGTTAATTCGCCGTCATCTGCATCCAATTCTTTATGCAAAATTAAAAACCTTTTAATTTGGGATTCAAACAACTCTTCATCTTTAGACAAATCTTTATTAACCTTCAAAATTTCCTTAGATATTAATTCATAGACTCTTTCTTGTCCTGCCAAATCAATGTAGCCGGAATAAGCAACATTATTTCTTTCCGCCCAACTAGCCACTGCCTCTAAATCTATATTTATAAAACAAGTTACAAAATCTTTATTATCACCAAAGGCAACAGCTTCTTTTATAATACCACAAAATTTTAACTTATTTTCTATATATTTGGGTGCAAACATTTTTCCTGAATTAAGTTTTCCTACATCTTTAGCTCTATCTATAATTTTAAGGTGTCCTTTTTTATCAATAACACCTGCATCTCCAGTTTTTACCCAACCCTCAGAATTGACAGTCTCTTTTGTAGCTTTTTCATTTTTATAATAACCTTGAAACACCCCAGGTCCTTTATACATAACTTCACCATTTTCAATTTTTATTTTGACTCCAGGAAAAGCAGGCCCTACTGTATTAGGATCCACATCACCATCACGGTGTAAGGAAACAAATACCGTTGCTTCAGTTTGTCCGTATAAAACTTTTAAATTTATACCTAAAGACCTATAAAATAAAAATGTGTCTGGGCCCATGGCTTCACCTGCAGTATAAGCCATCCTTACTCTTGTCAATCCTAAATTATTTTTTAAAGGCCCATAAACCATTAAATAACCAAGAGCATATAAAATTCTTCCATAAAACGGAACAGGCTTTTTATCTAAAATATTATTTCCCCATTTTTTTGCAACATCCATAAAATAATTAAAAACCCAAAGTTTTAGTTTCGCAGCATCTTGCATTCTGACCATTACCTGCGTCAGCATGGCTTCCCAAACCCTAGGAGGCGCAAAATAATAAGTAGGCCCAATTTCTCTTAAATCTATAGGCAAAGTGTCTCTACTTTCTGGGCAGTTAAGACAAAACCCTGATATATATGATTGAGCAACACAAAAAATATTATCTCCTACCCATGCCATTGGCAAGTAAGCTACTACTTCGTCTTTTACATCAGTTTTTTCTATTTCACAGGCATCACTAGTTACAGATATAATATTATGATAAGATAATAAAACCCCTTTAGGTCTTCCAGTAGTGCCTGACGTATAAAGCATTACGGCTATTTCTTCTTTACCAGTATTATTAATTTCACTTTCTAACCAAGAATAATCTAAATTTTCACGCTTGTTTAATACTTCGCGCAAAGATTTAATTTCTGTGTTATTGTAATTTTCAAGACCTCTAGGGTCATCAAAAAATATAGTGTTTAATTTTGGTAGTTTGTCTATAATTTCTAAAACTTTATCAACTTGCTCTTGGTCTTCAACAACCGCAATTTTGACTTCTGCATGTTCCAATATGTATTGCAATTCGTCAGCAACAGAATCTTGGTAACAAGGAACAGGAATTGCTCCTAATAACTGTGCGGCAGCAATTGTTAAATATAAATTAGGCCTATTATCTCCAATAATAGAGATTTTATCTCCTCTTTTTAATCCATTTTCTTTTAAACTAAGTGCTAAAATTTTCGCATTTTGATAAAATGTGCTCCATGACATAGTCTGCCATATACCGTATTCCTTTTCTCTAATACAAGGCCTATCCGAATACACTTCCGCATTATTTCGTAAAATTTTTGGAAATGTATTTAAAACACCATAATCACGAGTCATAATTAACCTTTAATTTAATAATTAATATATGTTAGATATATGTGATACTTATGATTCTATAATAAATCAAATAAATTTTGAATCCCATTATTTACGGAGGTCCTTTTTATGATTAAAAATATTTATATTATTATGTTTACAATTTTTATAAGCATTATGTATGCATCTACAAGTACTGCAAATCCTCAACAAATAGTTAAAAATGTTATATGTAAAGAAAAAATAACTTTTAAAAAATTTTTAAAAGAGAGCCAATATGAAAAACTCATATGGTTTGGGATTGCTAATGATGGATCTACATTAACAGAACTTTACGAATCAACAAAAACAAAAACTTGGACCATACTAGAAACAGATACAAATGGTATTTCATGTGCTACTATAGGTGGAAATGCATCAACCTTTTTGAAACATTAAAGAGCTTCTAAATGAAAGTTAACGAGGAATTAAATAAAAATAAGTCTAATTATTGGGCTTTAACACCTATTTCATTTTTATTAAGAACAGCAAATATTTGGCCTGAAAAAACTGCTTGGATACATGGCTCTAAAAAAAATAATTATAAACAATTACTCTCGAGGTGTAAAAAAATAGCAAGTGGTCTTAGAAAAAAAGGGCTTAAAAAAGACGATACTGTTGCTGTTTTGCTCCCTAATGTTCCAGCTATGATAGAGTGCCACTTTGCTATAATGATGGCCGGTGGAATTTTAAATACTATAAATACTAGATTAGATGCAAATTCAATTGCCTTTATATTACGGCATGGTAATGCAAAATTTCTTTTTGTAGATCCAGAATATAATTCACTTGTCGAAAAATCATTAGAAGAAATAGACCACAATAATAGGCCAATAATAATCAAATGTAATGACGATGAGTTTATAAAACCCAAAAAAATTATAAATGAAATTGATATAGAAGAAATTATTAAATTAGGCGATGAGAACATTCCTATTTTTTGGCCTGAAAATGAATGGGATTCATGCGCATTAAATTATACCTCTGGAACTACTGGCAATCCCAAAGGAGTTATGTATCATCACAGAGGAGCATGGTTAACAGCTATAAGCAATCAAATGATTTGGTCAATGAAAAAACATCCTATTTATTTGTGGACCCTTCCTATGTTTCATTGTAATGGATGGTGTTTTCCTTGGACAGTAACTGCATTAGCAGGAACACACATTTGCCTAAGGAGAGTAGAAGCTAAAGATATTTATAATGCTATAAATGATCATAATGTAACGCATATGTGTGGTGCGCCAATAGTTCTTTCATTAATAATAAATGCATCAGATAAAGAAGAAAAAGAATTAAATAATAGAGTTAATATTATGACCGCTGCAGCTGCACCTCCTCCTTCAATATTGGCTGGAATAGAAAAAAAAGGTTTTGAAGTAACACATGTCTATGGATTAACTGAAGTATACGGCCCTGCTGTTGTTTGCGAATGGAAAGAAGAATGGAATAAATTAGATGCAGAAGCAAAGTCTGAAAAAAAATCAAGACAAGGTGTTCAATACCCTTCATTAGAAGAACTATCTATTAGAGACCCTAAAACCATGAAACCCGTCCCAAAAGATGGGAAAACAATTGGCGAAGTTATGATGCGGGGAAATATGATAATGAAAGGATACTATAAAAATAAAGATGCAACTCAAAAAGCTTTTGATCAGGATTGGTTCCATACTGGAGATTTAGGGGTAATGCATTCAGATGGATATATAGAACTAAAAGACAGGTCTAAAGATATTATAATTTCAGGGGGGGAAAATATTTCCTCTATAGAAATTGAAGAAACATTGTATAAAAATAATAAAATATTACATGCGGCTGTAGTTGCGAAACCAGATGAAAAATGGGGAGAAACACCATGTGCTTTCGTAGAACTTAGAAAAAATAGTAATGCCTCAGAAATTGAAATTATAAATTTTTGTAAAAACCATATGGCTAGTTATAAATGCCCTAAATCTGTAATATTTAGAGAAATACCAAAAACCTCTACCGGAAAAATACAAAAATTTTTACTAAGAAAAATTGCAAAAGAAATCTAAAAAATGACAAGGTATAAAATAACCATCGAATATGACGGCAAAAACTATAATGGTTGGCAGGCTCAAAAAGGGCTTAATACAATTCAAGGGGCACTAGAAGAAAGTGTACAACTATTTTGCGGAGAAAAAGTGTCTATCTATGGAGCTGGAAGAACTGATACAGGCGTACATGCTTCAGGCCAAGTGGCACATTTAGATTTAGATATTGAATCTATCGAAGACAAAAAAAATAAACTAGGCAAACTAACAATGGGTNTAAACTATTATCTATCNAGAAATTTTAATAACGAAATAACCATAATTAGTTCAAAAAAAGTTAATCAAGAATTTCATGCAAGNTTTTCTGCAAAATATAGAAGATACAAATATNCTATATTAAATAAAAGGACAGGNTCNCCTTTAAATAGAAATAATTCTTGGAGGGTTNCACTNCCATTAAATCTACAATCCATGATCAAAGCCTCTAAGTTACTAATAGGGAAACATGATTTTTCATCTTTTAGATCAACTGAGTGTCAGTCTAATTCACCTATAAAAACAATAGATGATATTTCTATTACTAAAAATAAAGATTTTATTTTTATAAAGGTNACAGCAAAATCATTCCTTATGAATCAAGTAAGAATAATTACAGGAACTTTAGTTGAAGTAGGATTAAATAGAAAAACTGAAGAAGATATTANATTAGCTTTAAAAAAATATAATAAAAAACATGTTGGACCTACAGCTCCNGCGCATGGCTTAGTTTTAGAAAAAATTAGTTATTAATTTTATTATAAGTTAACATNCCAGANATTACTATAATCACAGCNCCCAAAAATGTATATGTATTAGGAATATANTTAAATATAAAATAAGCAAATATTGAAGCCCATATTAAATGAATA
The DNA here is from genome assembly GCA_002715265.1 of Candidatus Pelagibacterales bacterium. Lineage (GTDB taxonomy): Bacteria > Pseudomonadota > Alphaproteobacteria > TMED109 > TMED109. The sequence continues at coordinate 9,668 of PAYS01000012.1, read as the reverse complement.
TAACTAATAGAAGCCAATGTNATGGCTTCAGCTTTAGAATAAGCTATTAAGATAAAAAACTGTCCAATTGCTCCTAAAGTTCCAACAAGAATAAGCCAAAAATATTCTGAATAAATTGGGGCTTTCCATGCATATGAAAAACTCATCGGATCTATATTTATTATTAAAAAAATACTTGTCAAAATTAATCCAACTAATCCAGAAAAAACTAAACTGGTAACAGGAGAATCAATATTAGCTAGTGCTCTTGTTCCTATTTGATAAAGAGAAAAGAAAATAGCACTTGCAAAAGCTAAAAANACTCCNAGCAACCATTCATTAGAATCAATATTATTCTGCAACTCAGCATTGGGNATTAAAGCAATACAGACACCNATAAAACCTATNCAAACAGCAAANAATGAGGATAATTTAAATTTTTCATTTAATAAAATAGGAGACAATAACACCGTTATTAATGGGAATGTAAAAGATATAATAGTAGCTTCTACCAAAGGTAATTTAGATAATGAAGCAAAAAAACAGTAAGTCATTAAAACTAAAGACAAAGATCTTAATANTTGAATCTTAAGTAATNTAGGCTTTTTAATTCCTGTTNTAAAGCCAAAGATTTCTAAAACAAAAATTATTAAAAAAACTAATATAAATTGAACTGCATATCTAGCCCAAACTATCTGAATTACAGACAAACTTTCGGACAAATACTTAGCTAAAGCCTCCATAGCTGCNAAAAAGAATAATGTAACTATATAAGCAAAAATTCCATATTTTTCGCTATCTAAAGGCATGATTCACGTCATTACTTATTTGCTATAATTTTATAATTGCTAATAATTTCATAATATATTTTAGTAAGAGCTTCCAAGTCTTTAACAGAAACATTTTCATTAATTTTATGCATAGTTTTNCCAACAGAACCAAACTCTATTACAGGACATATATCTTTTATAAATCTAGCATCAGATGTTCCCCCACTAGTAGACAGCTCTGGTTCAATGCCAGTAACTTCCTTAACAGCGTTTGAAACTATATTTATAAATTTATCAGGTTTTGTTAAAAATGGTTCTCCACTTAAATTAAAATCTACATGCCAATCAATATTTTTAGTTTTTATAATTTCTTTTTTAATTGCGTCACAAATAATTTTCTTTAATTTTTTCTCCGTTTGAAGTGTATTAAATCTAATATTGAATTTTGCCTTTATCTCAGATGGGATTACATTAGACACATCATTGCCAGTATCTATTGATAAAAATTCTAAATTAGATGATTGAAAATGTTTGTTGCCTCTGTCTAATTGAATATTAGATAAAATATCAACTATTTTGGACATAGTTGGAAGAGGGTTTTGCGCTTTATGGGGATAAGCCACATGGCCCTGAACACCCCTTAGAGTAATTGCACCATGTAAACTTCCTCTTCTACCAATTTTTATCATCTCNCCTAACTTGTTAGGGTTAGTAGGTTCTCCAACTATGCAATGATTAATGTGCTGTTTTATATTCTTAAGTTTTGGAAGCATACTTTTTGTTCCATGTTCTGCAACCCCTTCTTCATCGCCGGTAATTAACAAACTTAAACTGAAATCTAATTTATCGTTTTTAATGAATCTAGCACATGCAGAAACAAAAGAGGCTATAGCACCTTTCATATCCGAAGCCCCTCTTCCATATAAAAAACCATTATGGACTGTAGATTTATAAGGAGGAAAACTCCAATTAGAGATTTCACCTGGAGGAACAACATCAACATGTCCGGCAAAACATAAATTTTTTCCTGAACCTTTAACTGCATACAAATTATTAACTAAAGCATTCCTGCCAACTTGATTCTTTTTTCCAGAAGGCATTTTATAGCATTTAAAACCTAATTCTTTTAATACTTCTTCAAGATATAATAATATTCCCTCATCGTTAGGCGTAACTGAAGGATATTTGATCATTTTCTTCGCCAAGTATAAAGGGTCTTCTAATTTTGCTCTATGATAGTTATTCAAATTATTTCTCTCATTTTATGTTTTTATTAATATTTACTTATTGGATGATCTGTAATTATCAGTATATAATCTATAAATAAATATAAAACAAATAAGGATTTATTATGGCATATTGGTTATTTAAATCTGAACCCGGAACATGGTCATGGGAAGATCAAGTAAGCAAGGGAGAAGAAGGTGAAGGTTGGGATGGTGTAAGAAATTACCAAGCTAACAATAATATGAAAAAAATGAAAATTGGTGATTATGGTTTTTTTTATCACTCAGTAAAGGAAAAACAAATAGTAGGTACAGTAGAAGTAATAGGGGAACATAGGCCCGACCCAACAGATAAAAGTGAAAGATTCGGGATGGTAGTAATAAAAGCCATCGAAACAGCGCCTAAATATGTTTCCCTGGCAGAAATAAAAGCTAATCCAACATTATCTGATTTTGCATTAATTAAACAAGCTAGACTTTCCGTAGTTCCTGTTTCAACAGAACATTGGAATATCTTATGTGAAATGGCTAACCTCTCAATAGATAAATACTAATTAATATGAACTATAATAAATTCACATCTATTAAAAATGGTGATTTAATTTGTTCTCTAGATGATTTAATTGACAATAAAGCTATTGTACTTGAGGAAAAAAATAATTATCTGCCAGGCCTCATAGTATTTAAAAATAAAAATATTATAAAAATTTGGATTAATGATTGTCCTCATGCCAATCTTTCATTGGACCTAATAAAAGGAAAAGTGCAAAGCAATGATGGTAAATTATTATGTGCAAATCATGGTGCAAAATTTGACCCAGAATCAGGTATTTGTATAAAAGGCCCCTGTAAAAAAAAGTATCTTACAAACTTTCCTTTTGTTATAGAAAATAATAACTTAATAGCGGGAAATTAATTTTTTCTTATAAACTTAAGAAAAAGGAGAAGAAAAATGAACGATATTATTGCTATAAAAGATAATTGGAAATCCTCAGCCCATATAACTGAGAGTCTATACTATGATATGTATAATAATTCTATAAACGACCCTGAAAAATTTTGGAAAAAGTATGCCCAACAAATTGATTGGATAACTCCTTTTTCAGATCAATGTATAAAAAAAATAAACTTTTCAAAAGAAAATTTGGAGATTAAATGGTTTTATGATGGAGAGCTAAATGTTTCATATAACTGTTTAGATAGACACTTAACAGAAAATGCAAATAAAACTGCAATAATATGGGAAGGAGACAATCCTGAAGAGCACAAAAATATTTCTTATGCAGAACTGCATAAAGAGGTATGTTTAATGGGAAATGTATTAAAAAATAATGGTGTAAAAAAAGGTGATAGAGTTACAATTTATATGCCAATGATACCTGAAGCAGCTTATGCTATGCTTGCTTGTGCTAGAATTGGAGCAATACATTCTGTAGTTTTTGGAGGCTTTTCTCCAGATAGTTTAGCAGACAGAATAATTGATTGCGATTCTAATTTTGTTATTACAGCTGATGAGGGAATTAGAGCTAATAAAATTGTCCCCCTTAAAAACAATGTTGATGAAGCATTAAATAAGTGCCCTCACCAAGTAAAAGTATTAGTAATAAAAAGAACTGGAAATGATGTACAAATTAAAAAAGATAGAGACCTTTGGTGGCATATTGAAAAAGAAAAAGCTAGCGAATATTGTGCACCAGAAATTATGAATGCAGAAGACCCACTATTTATTCTTTATACATCGGGATCAACAGGCAAACCAAAAGGTGTTTTACATACATCAGGAGGTTATCTCGTTTATGCTTCCATGACACATAAATATATTTTTGATTATAAAGACAATGAGATTTATTGGTGTACTGCTGATGTAGGTTGGGTTACTGGACATTCCTATATAGTTTATGGGCCACTCGCAAATGGTGCTACCACATTAATGTTCGAAGGTGTTCCAAATTATCCAAATTCCTCTCGCTTTTGGGAAGTAGTAGATAAACATAATGTAAATATATTTTATACAGCTCCAACAGCTATAAGAGCATTAATGAAAGAAGGGAATGAGCCTGTAAATAAAACAAGTAGAAGTAGTTTAAGGCTTTTAGGAAGTGTAGGTGAACCTATAAATCCAGAAGCATGGAATTGGTATTATACTGTGGTAGGATCAAGTAAATGTCCTATAGTAGATACTTGGTGGCAAACAGAAACTGGAGGTATACTCATTAGTCCGCTACCTGGCGCAATAGATTTAAAACCTGGGTCTGCTACAAAACCATTTTTTGGTATATCACCGGCTTTAGTAGATAATGAAGGAAATGAATTAGAAGGAGAAGCTGAAGGAAACCTAATTATAAAAGATTCTTGGCCAGGACAAATGAGAACAGTTTATGGTGACCATAAAAGATTTGCAGAAACATATTTTTCAACTTTTAATAATTCTTATTTCACAGGAGACGGTGCTAAAAGAGACAAAGATGGCTATTGGTGGATAACTGGAAGAGTTGACGATGTAATAAATGTCAGTGGCCATAGAATGGGAACTGCAGAAGTTGAAAGTGCTTTAGTAGCACATGAAAAAGTAGCAGAGTCTGCAGTTGTAGGATATCCTCATGATATAAAAGGACAAGGTATTTACGCCTATGTAACGTTATCAGATGGCAATGCGCCAAATGAAGCCCTAAGAAAAGAATTAATTTTATGGGTTAGAAAAGAAATAGGTCCAATAGCTTCACCAGACTTAATACAATGGGCGCCGAATCTTCCTAAAACTCGCTCTGGAAAAATTATGCGAAGAATATTAAGAAAAATAGCAGCAAATGAGCACGATCAACTTGGTGATGTTTCTACTTTAGCGGATCCTAATGTGGTAAAAGATCTCGTCGAAAATAGAATGAACAATTAAAAATCGGTAACACGACCGTTTTTTTCCCAGTCACCATAACGAGTAGGTTCTGGTCCAGTTTGTCCACCAATTTCTTTTTTCAATTTGGGTTTTTTATATTTTTTTGTTTTTATATTTTCTTTTATTTTTTCTTTTTTCATACAAACCTCATTTATTATAATATTATATAAGATATTAAAAAAAATATTAAAGCTTATATCACATATGAATAAAAATTATTTAAAACCACGTATAGAAGCCATTAATGAAATATATACAGTGCTGCAAGGAATGCCACATAAAAATATTGAATATAATAACAAATTAATAAAATCTCTAATTAGCATATCACTAAGAAGACTTGGCGAAATATCTTTTTATATAAGAAACTATATTAAAAAACCTTTAAAAAAAGAACACGATAAGACTAAATCAATCCTTATTATAGGCATTACACAAATATTATATATGAAAAGTCCTAACTATGCATCTGTAGATACAAGCGTAGAAATAACTAAAAAGCTATATCCAAAGCATACAAATTTAGTGAACGGCGTTCTCAGAAATATAATAAGAGATATTAATTCTAATAAATTTATAAAAGCTAAACCAAAAAATTATATTCCAAATAAAATTAAAAATAGGTGGCGAAAGCACATGCGCATTGCTGATATAGAAAAAATAATATTACAAAACCTGGAAATGCCTCCTTCTCTAGATATCTCAATAAATATCAAAGAAAATTTACTAGAATGGCAAAAACATCTTAATGGCGAAATATTTGGGGATAATAATATTAGAATTTTGAAGCCTAAAGGAAATATTGAAAATTTATATGGTTATAGTGAGGGAAAATGGTGGATACAAGATTATGCAGCGCAGTTACCTGCTAAAATTTTAATATCCTCTTTAAGACAAAATGCAGATATTATCGATATGTGTGCAGCCCCAGGAGGAAAAACAGCTCAATTAATTAATTCAGGTGCGAATGTTATATCCATAGAAAAAGATTTTAATAGAGCAAAAATTTTAAAGAAAAACTTGAAGAGATTACGGCTTAAAAACAAAGTGATTATTAAAGATGTAATAAATTTTAAAGCCGATAAAAAAGTAGATGGAATTCTATTAGATGCCCCTTGTAGTGCAACAGGTACATTTAGAAAAAACCCTGACATTCCATGGCGAATAGAAAATGATAAAAATTTTATAAATAAAATTAATAACTTGTGCTCCACTCAAAAAAAACTTCTGGAAGCAGCAAAAAACTTTCTTAAAAAAGGTGGTACTTTAGTATATGCAGTTTGCTCTTTAGAAATAGAAGAAGGAGAAAATGCAATTTATGAATTCATCAAAAATAATAAAAACTTTTCTGTCAAACCAATACATAATAATGAAATTAATATCCACAAAGATGCTATCACTAAGGAGGGTTTTATAAGAACTTATCCATATCACTATAAATTAAAAGGAGGAATAGATGGTTTTTTTATAGCAAGATTAATTAAAAACAATTAAAAAGATAAAGTAAAAATATTTTAACTAAAGGTTATAATTAAATTGAAGAGAAAAATTCTTATATCTCCCTCCATATTAGCAGCTAATTTTGCGAAATTAGGAGAAGAAGTTAAAGCTATAGATAAAGCAGGAGCTGACTGGATTCATATAGATATTATGGATGGGCATTTTGTTCCTAACCTTACTATAGGACCTGATGTAGTAAAAAGCCTTAAAAATTATTCCTCAAAAACTTTTGATGTACACTTGATGACAAGTCCTGTTGATATATGGATAGATCCGTTTTCAGAAGCAGGCGCTGACATCATAACTGTACATGAAGAAGCAGAGGGAGATACAATTGCTACTTTGAAAAATATTAGAAAAAAAGGAATAAAAGCAGGAATTTCTATAAAACCTCAAACTAGTGAAAATAAAATTAAGCACCTACTAGAATTTTGTGACTTAATTCTTGTTATGACGGTCAATCCAGGTTTTGGAGGACAAAAATTTATTGATAAACAGCTAGATAAAATATCAAAAATTAGATCTTTAATTGATAATTCAAGATTAAATATTGATTTAGAAGTAGATGGCGGTATCAATAAAGAAACATCAAAATTATGTGTAGATGCTGGAGCTAATGTATTAGTGGCAGGAAATTCAATATTTAAAGAAGATGAAAAAGAATATTCTAAAATAATTTCCATGCTTAGAAATACTGCTTAAAGGGCATAATGTGGTTTAAAAATAAAATTAACTTAAATAAAATTGTATATAAATCCAAAATTTATGATTTATGGCTTAAATCAAATCAAACCGAAACAATTTTACATAATGTAAATGACCCTTGGTTAGGAGAAGCAAGTTTTGCAGATGCCATTTTTCAAGGTCGTTATAATTTTGCCGGAGAAGAAATAAATTCCCCTAATACTCCTTTATGGGAGCCTTCTGGTGTAGGACCTTGGTGGATAGCAGAAATGCACGGTTTTTCGTGGTTAAGACATTTTAAAGCAAGAGATGGAAGAGCTGCAAGACAACATGCAAGAGCGTTAATAAATAATTGGTTTAAAAATGGTCACGACAAATGGAACAGTACTAGTTGGAAAATTGATATTATAGGAAGAAGAATAAGCGCTTGGATTGCATATGCGGACTTGTTACAAGAAAATGCGGACAGAAAATTTATAGAAAATTTTTTTAAAGCCATCACTATTCAATCTAAACACCTAAATAGTATTATAAAAAAATATGAGCATAAACCTGAAATATTTACTGGATTAAGAGGTCTAATTATTTCGGGTATATCCTTAAGTGGAGGAAAAAATAGATATGATAGAGCTAAAAAAATTCTAATATATGCATTAAAAAATCAAATTTTAAGTGACGGATGTCATATTAGCCGTCAACCATCTATAACATTAGATATTTTGACTGATTTAATATGGATAAGAAATTCGTTATATGAAAATGATGAATTAAAAGAGTTAATAGATACCAATATTACTAAAATAAGTCATGCAATAAAATCTCTAAGATTAGGGGATGGCACTTTAACAAGAATAAATGGAGGTAGAGCATCATCTAGAGATGCTATAGATAAAATTTTAGAAAAAACAGGCATAAAACTAAGATCTAGAATTTCAACAAGTTTATCTGTTTCTGGATTTGAAAGGGTAACTGCAGGAAGATCAATAATAATATTAAATTGCATAAATTCATCAAAATCAAAATATAAAGGAACATTAAGTTTTGAAATGAGCGTAGGAAGAGATAAATTGATCACCAATTGTGGGCCAGCCCCCAATAATGACGAGAAATGGATTCAAGCTCTTTCAAGTTCTGCAGCGCATTCTACTCTAGTTATGGAAAATACTAATTCATCTTCATTAACTAATAATAGAATTCCAAAGGTAAATGTTAATAGAGAAGTAGAAACGGGTAACGAAATAATTAATACAAGTCACGATGGATATAAAAGTTTATATTCAGCTACCCATCAGAGAAAATTAAAATTGGACTCTCGAGGAATAAATTTGCAAGGAACAGATATTATTACTTCAGGACCAAATATAAAATTTAAAATTCATTTCCATGTACACCATCGTGTTAACCTTCAACTTACCAGAAACAAAGAACGTATTTTGTTGTTAACTCCTTCAGGCGGATGGGAATTTTATATTTTAAATTCAAATATTGATTTCGATATGAGCATAGAACCATCAATTTACATAGAAGATAATGGCGAGAGAAAAAATACTAGTCAGTTTACTATTTCTGGACAAACTACAAACTCAGGAATTAAAATAGAATGGTGCTTAGTAAAAACTACTTTATGATTTTAAAATACATCCTGCTACTGACAAGCCTACGCCAAATCCCATTAACATAATATTCATATTTTTTTTGTACAGACCTCCATCTATAGCTTGTTTTATAGCAATAGGAATGGTAGCAGAGACAGTATTTCCTATATTTTTTATATTTTGAAACCACTTTTCATCAGGAATATTTAATTTATTTTTTAACTGTCTTAAAATTACAGCACTGGCTTGATGAAATACAAATAAATCGATATCCCTTTTCTCTAAATGCGCCTTACTTAATAAATTATCAAAAACTTTAGGTACTTCCCTAACTGAAAATTTTAAAACTTGTTTGCCATCCATAAATAATTTCTCTCCGCCATTATTCTCTTGAAGAGTAAGCAAATCGCCACCACTTCCATCTGTAAAAAAAGAAAAAGGGCCTATAGAACCCTCACCAGTATTTTCCACAATTGCTGCAGCTGCTCCATCTGCAAAAATAGGTCTATTAGTTCTATCGTTTAATGGAATATACTTAGAATAAGTATCGGCACACACAATCAAGACCTTCTTCAACGCATTTTGCTGCATCATAGCAGTAGCAGCAGACAAACCATATACAAATCCGGAGCATCCTTGAATTAAATCAAAAGCCATTAAATTTTTAGGTAAGCCTATTTCATCCTGAATAATACATGCGGATGTGGGTAATCTAGAAAAAGCCGATTGACTCACATGTATAATACCATCAACATTATTTTTATCTGTATTATGAAAAAGCTTATTACAAGCATCCAGTACTAAAGTTTTTTCATTTTCATTGTTGTCTATTACTGGTCGAGACTCTATGCCTATTTTATCTTTCAATTTATCTATAATCCAATCTGGATTATGTTTACCCAAATCTTGAATAGTCTCTGTTTTATTTCCTAATGCGAATTCGATATTTGTTATTTGCAAAATCAAGTAATCCTATTAATTTTATTATAAAATGTATTATAATAAAAAATATAACTAAAAT